>DASRHH010000160.1:0-5987 GCA_035650635.1 Dehalococcoidia bacterium
GGCAACGGCCAGACGCGGCCCTGATCGCCTCGCCTGCGGCGGAGGGAGAACTACCTTGAGCGAATACCACTTTGAACGCGAATGCCGGACGCCGTTCTCCGAGTCCTATGTCATCGAGATGGATGGCGATGAGGTCGGCCGTATTGACCTGCACTTCAGCCCTTCCGTCATCTACGGCACCCTCTGTGTCCTGGAGCGCCAGACCGAGGAGGAGATCCGCGAGCTGATCGGCGAGATCGACGAGCGCCTGGTGATGACAACCGACCCCTTTCGCGAGGACTTCGTGGTCACGGTATGGGCCGGCCGCGAGTCGGCAGTTTACTCCGACGAGGACCTGGAAGAGGACGGCGACGAGGACGAGTTCGAAGGCAACGGCCGGCACTAGCCGCGCTTGGCCGCGACCAGCGTCCTGGCTTCCCGGGCAATGCGCTCCGGCGTCAGCTCAAAGTACTGCAGCAGCTCATTCCAGACGCCGCTAGTTCCGTAGCGCGTCATCCCAACGAAGGCTATCGGCACGGGGTGAGTGCGGGCAGTGACCTGCGCAACCGCCGAGCCCAGGCCGCCGAAGATGCTGTGATCCTCCGCCGTAACAATGGCGCCCGTCTCGCGGGCTGCAGCCGTGATTGCCTCTTCAGCGAGCGGCCGCAGGCTGGCAACGTTGAGGACGCGGCAGTCGATGCCCTCAGCAGCCAGTAGGTCAGCTGCATCGAGAGCGGCCTTGGTCATGACGCCGTTGGCCATGACGGTGACGTCGCTGCCTGGCCGCATCATCTCGGCCTTGCCCAGCTGAAAGCGATAGGAATCATCGTGGAGGATCGGGATCTTGGGCCGCACCGTCCGGATGTAGAAGGGGCCCTCAGTGCGCGCGGCGACCTCGATGGCCTGCTCGGCCTCCGGCAAGTCGCTGGGCACGATGACGTTGAAGTTGGGCAGCGAGAGCATCAGCGCCAGGTCCTCCAGGGCCTCGGCGGAAGCACCGTCCTCGCCGGTCACGATGCCGCCGTGACTGGCCACAAGCTTCACGTTGAGGTGCGGCTGCGCGACGGCCATGCGCACCTGGTCGAAGCAGTGGCCAGGCAGGAAGACGGCGAAGGAGCTGGCGAAGGCGACGTGACCGTTGGCAGCGATACCGGCTGCCACGCCGACCATGTTCTGCTCCTGTACGCCGACCGAGAAGAAGCGGTCCGGGTACTCCTTGCCGAAGACGGCCGCCGTTGTCGAGACGCCGAGATCGGCATCTACGACCGCGATGTCGACGCCCTCGCGGACCAGCTTGATGAGGGTGGGCCCAAGAGCCTCGCGAGTGGCGGCCGTTGATGCAGCTTGCACCATCAGCCGGCCAGCTCCTTGAGCGCCTGCTCCAGTTGCTCCGGGGTGGGCGCCTTGCCGTGAAACGCCGGGTTGTTCTCCATGAAGCTGACGCCCTTGCCCTTGATCGTGCTCGCGATGATGACTCGCGGCTTGCCGTTGGGCTGCGTCGCCCGGCGCAGGGCCTCTACCAGCTGGCCGATGTCGTGGCCGTCACATTGCTGGACATCCCAGCCGAAGGCGCGCCACTTCTCGTCGAGCGACGCAGTCGACATGATGTTGACGGTGTAGCCGCTGGGCATGACCCAGCCGCCGACACGCTCAGTGCCATCTCCGTCATGATAGCGGGTGTAGTCGGAGTAGCCGTCGTTCTGGATGTGGTTGTAGTCGACGACGGCGATGAGGTTCTCGGCCTTGTGGTGCGCGCTGGACATCGCCGCTTCCCAGGTCTGCCCCTCGTTACAGTCGCCATCGGAAAGCAGACAAAATACACGATAGCCGCGGCCCTCCAGGCGGGCGGCTAGTATCTGGCCCAGGCTGAACGAGAGGCCCATGCCGAGCGCGCCGGCCGACATCTCCACGCCCTCCGGCACGCCGCGAACGGTGTGCCCCTGCAGGCGGCTACCCAGCTTACGGAACGTCAGCAGCTCATCGACCGGGAAGTAACCGGCCTCGGCCAGGACGCCATAGTAGCCGGGCGTAATGTGGCCCTTGCTGAGGATGAAGCGATCGCGGTCCGGCCACCATGGGTTCTTGGCATCGTGTCGCATGACGCCGCCGAAGTAGATCGCGACCAGGATATCGGCTGCAGAGAGCGAGCCGCCCGGGTGGCCGGAGTTGGCCTCCGCCGTCATCCGGACGACGTGCCGCCGGACGCGACGCGCAACCTCGTTGAGTTCGGTTACGTTGGGAAGCGCGGGAACACTCATAACGGGTCGTCTCATCCCCATTATAGGAAGGCCGCTTCGGGCGGGGCAAGGCCGCGAGCGTCGGCGCTGGGAGCGGAGGAGCGGCAACCATGAGACGCGTAATATGATTGCAACGGATAATGTATTTTCCTTGTTCGGCGGACCGCCGTATCATCGCCGGTAGATGAGCGTCCAAGAGCACCCTTTAGAGCTGCTGGAGCCGGGGCGCGAACTCCACGCACGCCCGGAACGGCTGCTGGCGCCCGCCGGGCTGCTCCTGGCGCTGCTGCTGGGCGCCGGCGTCCGGCTAGCCCATGTGCTGCCGAGCGACTTCCCCTTGAACGACGGCGGCATGTTCTTCGCCATGGTGCGAGACCTCCAGTACAACGACTTCCGCTTGCCCGCGTACACCTCCTACAACTCTTTCGATATCCCCTATGCCTATCCGCCGCTGCCCTTCTACATCGCGGGGTTTCTGGACCGAATGACACCGCTCGGCCTGCTGACGATCCTGCGCTTTCTGCCCCTGGTCTACAGCGTGCTCACCATCGGGGCGTTCTACCTGCTGGCAAAGCGGCTACTGAAGTCAAGCCTGGCGGTAAGCGCGGCGACCATCACTTTCGCGCTGCTGCCACGCGCTTTCAAGTGGGAGATCGTGGGCGGCGGCCTGACGCGATCGCTGGGCTTTCTCCTGGCGGTGCTGTTCCTGCACCAGCTCTGGCTCGCATTGCAGGAGGGCAAGAAGCAGCACATCGCGCTGGCCGGACTGCTCCTGGGACTGACGGCGTTGAGCCACCCCGAGATGCTCTGGTTCGCCTGCTACAGCGCTGCCATCTTCGCACTCGTCGGCTGGCGGAGCTGGAGCTCCGTGCGCCGCCTCACCATCATGGCTGCGCTGGGGCTGGCCGTCGCGTCGCCGTGGTTGGTCGCCGTGCTGCTGGAGCACGGCAGCGGACCGTTGCTGGCGGCGGCCAGAACGGGCGACGGCATTTGGCTGCCCTGGGAGCGCAACGACCTTATCACCCTTGGCTTCACGGAGGAGCCGTACCTGCCTCTGTTCGGGGCGCTGGGGTTCATTGGGCTGGTGGTCTGCATCGCTGAGCGTAACTTCCTGTTGCCGGCCTGGCTTGTCCTCATTTTCGTGTTCGATCCGCGCAAATCCGACACGCTGGCGATGGTGCCGCTGGCGATCATGGTCTCGTTGGCGCTAGGGACGCTGGGCCTGCTGCCAGGCGATCTCGTCCTGCGGGCTTATCGCTCACTGGTGAGACAATTGGCGGCGCCGGCGCGGCCGTTGCAGGTGGCAAGCGCCGTCAGCCTGCTGCTGCCCACCGTGCTGGTCATAGCTCTCATCGCCGACCACCAGGCGGCGGCCGACTTCGCAACCAACCCCGCGGTCAAGTGGACGAACATCCTGGCCGTTGGCATCGCTTTCCCGTGGATGGTCGCGCTCGGCCGCGCCTACGATGCCGATTATGGCGGACCGGTGCTTCAGCGCTACCTGAAGGCGGACCTGCTGCTGCCACTATTCATCGCGCCGATCATAGTCTGGGAGATGTTCGATGCCAGCTTCCTGCGAGCGGCGGTCAACGTCCTCATCCTCGCCTCTCTACTGCCGTTGGCCCTGCTGACGCTGCTGCTGATCCGCAGTCATATGGTCAATCACCTACAGCAGTGGCTGTTCCCACGGTCACGCAAGGTGACCTACCATCTGCTGGCTCCGCTGGGCCTGGTGCTACTGCTGGCGTATGGCATCGTCTCCGCGACACTCGGCCCGGGGAGCGATTCGCCACCGTTGCGAGCGCTGCCTGAAGGCAGCCGGCAGGCCATGGCCTGGGTCGAGGCCAGCACGCCCGCGGACGCCAGGTTCATGGTGATCACCGGCCGCTACGGCTGGTGGGGCGACGCCGAGTCCGAATGGTTCCCCCAGCTTGCCGGCCGCCAGAGCGTCGGGACGGTGCAGGGCTTCGAGTGGCTACATGAGACCAGCTTCAACGAGCGCATCGCACAGTACAATTCGCTGCAGTCATGCGCCTACCAGACGACTTTCTGCCTCGACCTCTGGAGCTTTGCGACCAAACTGCAGCCGTCCTACGTCTACATCGCCGACCCTGCCGCGAGCGCTACAAATGAATGCTGCTGGGCCCTACGCTACTCGCTGGAGCACTCCGACGAGTACAGCCTGGTCTACGACACCAACGGCGTCGCGATCTTCCAGCGCCTCGGGGCTTGAGGCGGGGACGGCGCGCTAAGGGATTACGGCGACTACCTCGATCTCAATCATGAACTCCGGGCGCGCCAGGCCGCCCACCTGCACCGCTGTGCTGGCGGGAAACGCTTCGCCAGTCAGGTAGTTCGCGCGTATCTCGCGCAGGATCGGCAGCTGCGAGATGTCCGTCATGTAGTAGTTGCACTTGACGACATCGCTGAAGTCTGCGCCGACTGCCCCGAGCGCCGCCTTCAAGTTCTCAAACACCTGTCGCGTTTGCGCCGCCAGGTCGCCGGCGCCGACGACGTTGCCCTCGCCATCGACCGCTGTCTGGCCGGCGATATACACCGTGCGACCGGGGCCCACGACCTCGACGACGTGCGTATAACCGAACGGCTTGTTCATGGTCGAGGGATTGATGCGACGTACCTTCTGCGTGCTCATGTGACCTCCCTGTAAAGAGAAGGAGGCCGACAAATGCGGCCCCCTTCGAATGCTGACCGGATTCTAGAGCGGCGTTATCTCGTCCCAGCTTTTCGCGTTGATCATCTGCGACCAGCGCCGGTAGAAGCCGCGCTGCGCCACCTCGCTTGGCGCCACTGACCCCAGCGAGCCCGGCAGCTCCTCGTGAGTACGCTCGTAGCCCATGCCCATCTGGAAGTTGAGGGAGTGCTTACGAGCCATCGGCCCGCGGCTGGATTCCGTGCACTGGTTCCAGTTCTCGCCGTCGTCCTGCTCAAAGATGCCGGACGGGCTGAACGTTCCGCCGGTGATCTGGCGCAGGATCTGCTTGACGTGCGGCGGCGCATCGCGATCGACCATCGTCCAGGACCAGGCCTCGACCTTGCCGGCGCCCCGTGGGTGCCAGACACGGATGGTGATGAAGTTGCGCAGGAAGAGGACCGAGAAGTTGGGGAAGACGGTGCCCGGCAGAATCGAGACAGCCGCGCGCGTCTTGCCGATGCGGCTCTCTGTCTCGGCCTGCGTCTGCGCGTAGTACTCCTGCAGCGGCGGGATTGTGGCGATTGAAGGGTCGTGCTCCGGCGAGATGAGCGTGACTACCGGAATTCCGTGGCCGTTGCCAGCATAGACCGGGTAGTTCTCGCTATCAGGCGTCCCTTCATCGCGGCCACCGCTGACGCCGGTCAGGATCAGCGCGGAGAGGTGGCTGGTTGTCACGTGGTAGTTGTCGCCCTGGAAGTTGTCCGCAGCGAACTTCCAGTTGCAGGGCATGACCCACTTGTGCGAGCCATGGAGGATCTCAACGCCGCCCTCGCGGCGGTCCAGCATGATGTCCAGATAGTAGGCCATGTTGCCGAGGTACTCGATCAGGGACGGTGCCCCGGCGTCGAAGTTGCCGAACCAGAGACCCTTGTAGGAGTCCACCTGCGCGACGGGCACCAGGCCCCACTGCTCCATGTCCAGCTGCTCGAAGTAGGCGTCCTGGAAGTTGGGTACGCCGATGAGTTTGCCGTCATTGCCGTAGGTCCAGCCGTGGTAGGCGCAGGTAAACGACGCCGCGTTGCCCTCGTCGGCGCGGCAGACCTTCATGCCGCGATGGC
>DASRHH010000161.1:0-4699 GCA_035650635.1 Dehalococcoidia bacterium
TTTCAGGATCAACCAATGACGGAAGGACGGATAGTGGCTATACCGCTTGGCCCGAATCAGTGGGCTACATTGCAAGCTTCGTTTCCACTGAGCAAAGCGGCATGGGACCAAATGAAAGCGGTACTTGAAGCTATGAGGCCCGCTCTTGTACAGGACGAGCCTCCTGAAGTCACCGGTCCCAGTACGGAGCTGGATGACTGAGGTCTCTAAAGACGAGTTAGCCCGCCATATTGAGAATCTTCGCGGCGGTAAAGCGACGTGGGTAGAGGCCGTTCCGGTAACTGAGTCTTTCCAGGGTCAGATAGTGTGGGAGGGCGAGGTGCAGGTCTACGACCTGGAAGGCCAGCCCGAAGCCAGCCGGGTCTACGCCTGGTCCTATCAGCTGGAGGACGGCAAGCGCAAGTTCGTCGCCGTCTTGCACAAGCCACCTGTTGACTCCCCAGCAGCTGCGGTTCGGGCCGCTATCGTGGCCGAAGGGCGCGAATAAGTTTCCGAAATCGCCCCGTTCAAATTAGGACACTACCTGTCAGCACGCTTCCTTGACACCTAGCTTTGCACAAGATAGAATCCCTGCGGCAGGGGAAACCTTTCCACATCATCTTTAGCATTTAGTCACGGGGGGAGTCCATGCTCTCATCCTGACCGGCCTCAAGGAGGGCTACTAGTTGGCAGAAGTTGTAATCGGCTCGCATGAGAGCTTCGAATCAGCGCTGAAGCGCTTCAACCGCATGGTTCAGCAGACCGGGATCCTCGCCGAAGCCCGTCGACGAGAGCACTACGAACCACCGAGCGTGCGCCGCAAGAAGAAGGCCGCCGCCAAGCTCCGCAAGAGCCTGAAGAACAGCCAGCGCCACTAAACTCCCCCGGCTTTCGTTCCCCAGAACAATTCTCAATATCGGGCGATTATGTCCCTCAAAGACCAGCTTGCCGATGACCTCAAGCAGGCGATTCGCGCCGGCGATGAGGCCCGCAAGACAGCTATTCGCATGGTGACCTGGGCGGTCAAGAACGCCGAGGTCGAACAGCGGAAGCCATTGGAAGACGCCGCCGTTATCACGATCATCAATCGCGAGGCAAAGCGACGCGAGGAAAGCATCGAGCAGTTCCGCAAGGGCAATCGCGCGGACCTGGTCGCCAAGGAGCAGGCGGAACTGGATGTCCTCAAGGCCTACCTGCCAGAAGCTGCCCCGCGCGAAGAGATCGTCGAAGCGGCGCGCAAGGTCATTGCAGAGGTAGGCGCGGAAAGCCCACGCGATAAAGGCAAGGTCATGCCGAAGCTGGTAGCGCAATTCGCCGGACGCGCCGATGGCCGCATCATCAATGAAGTCGTAACCGAGCTCCTCGGCTAGACTTCCCTCATCCCCGAATACCGAATCCAAGCTATCGTTTCTCTCAATAGCGGCCTGTCTGCTATGATTAATCCGCTATTAGTGATATGGCGACCAAAATAACCAAAAGGCAGATCACGCCCCTCAGGGCCATCGCGTTCAGCGTCTTGCTGGCAATGGGCCTCATCGCCGTGCTCGTCCCGGTCCTGCCGGGGAGCACCGAGGTCGGCGGGCGATTGGTGGAGAACCATCTCTCCGCCGGCGACGTCGCGGCTGCCATCCTGCTCTCACTGGTTGCCAGCGGCTCGCTTGGCGCCTACCTCTTCCTCTCGCAGACGGCTCAGGTCACCAACCCCTGGCGGCTGACCATGGTTGGCCTGGTCGTGGTGGTGACCGTCGCTGCCGCCAAGATCTTCTTCGCGCCCACGCTGCCGGACGGCGACCGCATGTACCTCTCGTACATGCTGCCTGTGGCCGCGGCGCCGATCTTGCTGGCTAGCCTGCTGGACGACGGCCTGGCGGTCGTCGTGGCGGCGCTGCTGGCGGTCCTGGTGGCATTCGTCGGCTTTTACCCGCAGGACGCGCGCGCAGCGCTTACCGCCAACCCGCTCGATGCGCTGCAGATGACCTCGATGTTCCTGGCCGGCGGTCTCGTCGGCCTGATGGCCGTGCACCGTGCCGAACGTATGAACCGCTACGTCATCGCCGGCGGCCTCGTCGGCCTGACATCCTTCGTGACGCTGCTGGCGTTCTGGCTGCTGGACCCCGCCCGCGAGAACGCGGACGTGCCCTGGCTGGTCGCCGCCTCCGCCGTCAACGGCGGAGGCGCAGCGGTCATCACCCTGGGCTCGCTGGTGGTGCTGGGATACATCTTCGGGATAACGACGCGGGTGCAGTTGATGGAGCTGGGCCAGCTCAGCCACCCGCTGCTGCGCCAGCTGCAGGAGCAGGCGCCTGGGACGTTCCACCACAGCGTCATCGTCGGCAACCTGGCGGAGCGCGCCGCCGACCTCATCGGCGCCGACCCGCTGCTGGTGCGTGTCGGCTGCTACTTCCACGATATCGGCAAGCTGGCGCAGCCCGGCTACTACATCGAGAACCAGCTGGACGAAGCGGGCAATCCGCACGACCACCTCGATTCAGACTCCAGCGCTCGCGTCATCACCCAGCACGTGCGTCTGGGCATGGAGCTGGCCAAACGGCACCACATCCCGGCCACCGTACGCGCCTTCATCCCGGAGCACCACGGCACCCGGCTGGTCACCTACTTCTTCCGCAAGGCCAGCGAGCGCGACCCTAACGTCGATGCCGACAAGTTCCGCTACCCGGGGCCGCGACCGCAGTCCCGCGAAACTGCGATCGTCATGCTGGCGGACTCAGTGGAAGCGGTCGCGCGTTCCAGCAAGGACCGCACGCTAGAGAAGCTCGACCAGTTGGTCGACGCCGTCATCGCCGAGCGAATCGCGGAGGGACAGCTGGACGATTGCGATCTCACCCTGCGCGACCTCAAGACTATCGCGCGCTCCTTCAAGGCGACGCTGCGCGGCATCTACCACCCGCGCATCGAGTACCCGGCCCCCACCGAGGCCGAGCTGCAAGCTGTCGGCGCGGCAGCGCGCAGCATCCCAACGCCGCCCGGCCCGATGGACGGCACGGCCTCCCCTATCTAGCTCTCTCCCAGACCACCCCGTAAGATAGAGATTGTCTATGCGGTTCGCCGTTGTCGTCTTCCCCGGCACCTGGAGCGACCGCGACTGCCATTACGTGCTGACCGACGTCCTGGGCCAGCAGGCCGACCTGGTCTGGCACCGCCAATCCGACCTCAGCGCTTACGACTGCGTAATCCTGCCCGGCGGCTTCTCCTACGGCGATTTCCTGCGCACCGGGGCCATCGCCCGCTTCTCGCCGGTCATGGAGGCAGTGGCCCGCCACGCCGCGGCCGGCAAGCCCGTCGTCGGCATCTGCAACGGCTTCCAGATTCTCTGCGAGGCGCACCTGCTGCCGGGCGCCCTCATGCGCAACGACTCGCTGCAGTACCGCTCCGAGTGGGTGCACCTGCGCGTCGAGAGCACGGACAGCGCCTACACGACCGCATGCACGCCGGGCGATGTCCTGCGCATCCCGATCTCTCACGGCGAGGGCCGCTACTCCGCCGACGAGGAGACGCTCCGAGCGCTGGAGGCCGGCGACCAGGTCGTGTTCCGCTACTGCACGCCGGAGGGCCTGATTACGGCGGAGGCCAACCCCAACGGCAGCGTCGCCAACATCGCGGGCATCCGCAACCAGCGTGGCAACGTGGTGGGGATGATGCCGCACCCGGAGCGCGCTTGCGAGGCGCTGATGGGAGGCGAGGACGGCCTGCCGCTCTGGCGTTCGCTGCTCCAGTGGGCCGCCGTCCGCGCCTAGGTCGATTGACAGCAGCCGCCTCATCTCCCTAAGCTTGGGTAAATTTACCCGAAGGAGGCGAGAATGACTGTCGAAGCTTCACCGGCCCCTAGTTACCCGATGCGACTGGATGTCGCCTACCCGGAGCAGCTCGCGCGCTTCGGGCCTGTCTATAAGTGGCTTCTCGCCATCCCGCATTTCATCATTCTCTACGTCCTATCGTCGCTCATCAGTGTGGTGACCTTCATCGCTTTCTTCGCCATCCTCTTCACCAAGCGCTACCCGAAAGGCCTCTTCGATATCATGGTCGGCGTCTACCGTTGGCAGGCCAACGTCGGCGCCTACATCGGCCTTATGCGCGACGAGTATCCGCCGTTCAGTTGGGACGCCGGACGCTATCCGGTCGAGTTTTCGGTCGAGTATCCGGAGGAGCTTTCGCGCTGGTTGATCTTCGTCAAGTGGCTCCTGACGATCCCGCACTTCATAGTGCTGATAGTGCTCTGGATTGTGGCCTTGTTTGCCTGGATGGTTGCCTGGGTGGTCATCATATTTACCCGCAAGTACCCGCGCGGGATCTTCGATTTCCTGGTTGGCGTTATGCGCTGGGGCATGCGAGTCACTGTGTACTACAACCTGATGCGAGACGAATACCCGCCCTTCAGCCTCAAGTAGGCTCATGTCCGAATACGCCAGCAAATACGGCGCGGAGCCGCAGACGGCGGCGCTCGAACCCTGGTACACGAAGGGTTGGGTTACCGGCGCCGCGATGTATGTTTTCCTACCCGCCGGCCTCTACTTGATGTGGCGCTACCGCGATTGGCCCCGCTGGTTCAAGTGGGCCAACACCATCGTCGGACCGATGATCGCCGCCGTCTGGACCTATTTCTCCTCGCACTACCTCTGGCCCCGCGTCTTCTAGCGGCCGCTTACCGCACGTCCATCCTTGTTGTAGGCTAGTATCGCCATGCCCGTTGACCAGCAGACCC
>DASRHH010000162.1:0-26269 GCA_035650635.1 Dehalococcoidia bacterium
CGGCGATGGCGACGTCTCCTGCCGGCCGATCAGCGATTACTCCGTCATCGAGCAGACGGTCGCGACGCAGCTGGAGCGCTGCAAGCAGATGGCGACCGTGCATACCGGCGAGATGCCTGTGATCTTCACGCCGGACGGAGTCGCCAGCGCCTTCGCCATGCCGCTGCGCCTGGCCTTCTCCGGTCGCATGGTGTACCAGGGGCAATCGCCGCTGGCCGGCCGCCTGGGGCAGTCGGCTTATCATGCCCGGTTCGACCTGGCGGACGACGCCACGCTGCCCTACCGTCCCGCCAGCCGCAGTTGCGACGATGAGGGCGTGCCCAGCCGTCGCATTCCACTGATTGAGGACGGCGTCGTGCGGAATTTCCTCTACGACCTGCAGACGGCGGGCCTGGCGGGCGCCGAATCGACCGGCAGCGGCGAGCGATCGCTCTCCAGCCAGCCGGCCATCTCCACCAGCTCGCTGTTGGTCCGCGAGGGCAACGCCAGCTTCGACGAGATGGTGGCCGACGTGAAGGAGGGGCTGGTTGTGGAGTGGCTGATGGGGGCTGGACAGGGCAACATTATGGGCGGCGATTTCTCCGGCAACGTCTTGCTGGGGTATAAGATAGAGCGTGGACGCATCGTCGGGCGGGTGAAGGATACGGTGGTGAGCGGCAATACGCATGAGGCTTTGCGGGACCTCGCCGGCATCGGCAGCGAGGGCCGTTGGGCAAATGGCTCCCTGTTCACGCCGGCTCTCTATTGCTCGCGGCTCAGCGTCTCCAGCAAGTGAAGCTTCCATGTCCATCGCGGACCTCTTTCAGCAGCTTTCGGACTCGTCTGAGCCTATCAAGGCGACGGGTCTGACCCAACTCTCTGCCCTCAACGGCGAAGAGACTCGGGAGTTCGCCGAGCACTGGCCACTCCTCGATCCCGATCGCAAGCAGCAGCTGCTCGATCTGCTTATCGAGTTGGCGGAGGATAACGTAGAGCTGAACTTCGATGCTGTCTTCCTCGCCACGCTCACCGACGAGGACGCCGACGTGCGTCAGCTGGCGATCCGCGGCCTCTGGGAGTACGAGGAGCGCGACCTCGCGGGCCGCCTGGTCGAGGTGCTGGATCACGATCCGGATACCGAGGTTCGCGCTGAGGCAGCCCTGGCGCTGGGGAAATACGTCCTGCTGGCGGAAATGGGCAAGCTGCCGGAGCGCCACACCCACATGGTGGAATCGGCGCTGCAGCACGTCCTGGACGACAAGCAGGAGCCGGAGGTGGTGCGCGCTCGCGCCCTGGAGTCCGCCGCCGTTCGCAGCAACGCCAGCTGGGTGCGCCAGGGCATCACCGAGGCCTACGAAAGCGATGATCACCGGTTGCGCATCAGCGCCATCCACGCGATGGGGCGCAGTTGTGACGGACGCTGGCTGCCGCTGCTCTTCCGCGAGCTCAACAGCGACGACGCCGAGGCACGCTACGAGGCGACGCTCGCCCTGGGTGCCATCGGCGATGAGGAGGGTGTCCCGCGCCTGGAGCCGCTGCTCCTGGACGAGGACCCGGAGGTGCGCGGCGCCGCCATCGCCTCGCTGGGCGAGATCGGCGGCGAGCAAGCCCGCGAGGTGCTCCTGGGCGTCATCAACGACCCTGACCAGACGGACGACGCCCGCGAGGCCGCCCACGATGCTCTCAGCGAGATCGATTTCAGCGAAGACCCGCTTGGCTTCAGGATCCAGCCCGATGAGTGATCGCCCGTCCTCGCCGCTGCGGACGGAACGTGCCGTCTCTGCCGGCGGCGTCGTCTACCGCCAATCGGAGGTGGGCCTGGAGGTCGTAATCTGCGGCCGCTCTGACGACGGCGTATGGGGCCTGCCGAAGGGCACGCCTAACGAGGGCGAGTCCCTGGAGGACGCCGCCATCCGCGAGGTGGGCGAGGAGACCGGCCTGCAGGTGCGCATCGAGGAGAAGATCGGCGTCATCGACTACTGGTTCGCCAACCCGGGCGAGGGCGTGCGCTTCCATAAGTGGGTGCACTACTACCTGATGGTGCCGATCGGCGGCAGCATCGACGCGCACGACTGGGAGTACGACATCGTGGAGTGGGTGCCGGTCGCCGAGGCCGTGCGACGCCTCACCTTCAAGAACGACGTCTCCGTAGTGCACAAGGCGGAGGCGATGATCAACAGGGGCAAGCCCGCTGATCTATCCTCGCGATGACGTTGTCGCGCGCGGGCGCCTGGTAACCCTGCGCCGAAAGCGCACCGCCGACATCGCCGACGACTACGCCTGGCGCGTCGACCCTGAGCTGGCACGCCTCGATGCCGGCGTCCCTCTGCGCATCGATCTCGCCGATTTCGCGCGCAACTGGCATTTCGATATGCGCTACACGGACATGGCGGCCCGCTACTTCGCCGTCGAGGACGAGGGCGGGCACCGCATCGGCAACGTCATGTACTACAACCTGGACCGCAGTCGCGGTGAGGCCGAGATCGGCATCAGCATCGGCGCGCGGGACGCCTGGGGCAAAGGCTACGGCAGCGACGCCATGCGCACGGCCGCCCGCTACGTCCTGAGCACCGTCGACCTCAAGCGCCTCTACCTGCGCACGCTGGACTGGAACGAGCGCGCTCAGCGGGCGTTCCAGAAGGCCGGCTTTGTGGCCTACGGCAGCTCCTTCCGGGAAGGCCACAAGTTCATCCTGATGGAGTTCCGCCGCGAGTGGCTGTGATGGGGCGTATCGCGATGCGCCCCGACATTCCTCCCCTGGGGGAGGGCAGTGCGCCGATATCCTGCCTTGTTCGCCCTATAGTCGCATGCTATACTTGCGCGAAACACGCGACAGAATTCACAATCTTCGCAGATGCTCTCCGAATGGGGTCATGTCGGCTTCCTCATCGTCCTCGCCCTGGTGTTTCCCCTGGGTGGCATCTTAACGTCGGCCCTCTTCGGCAAGCTCGGCATCCGGCCTGATTCGGCCTCCAATCCCATCAAAGAAGACACCTACGAGTGCGGCGTCCTCACGGAGGGGCCCACCTGGGTACAATTCCACGTCCAGTACTACTATTACGCGCTCCTCTTCGTCATCTTCGATGTTGAGGCCGTCTTCCTCTACCCCTGGGCGGTCTCCTTCCGCCAGGTCGCCGTTGCCGGCTTCATCGAGGTCGCGACGTTCATAATCATCCTGCTGATCGGCCTGGCCTACGCCTGGCGTAAGCGGGCGCTGGAGTGGCATTGACCGTGGCGACGCGCATCCTCTCCGGCTTCGACGTCGCTCATCGCATCGATGGCTCCCTCAGCGGTGCTGTCGTCGAGGCGACGCCGGAGTGGGCGGAGGTCCATGCCGAGCGACTTCCGGAGGTGGCGCGCTTCCTGCACGACGACCCGGAGCTGGACTTCCACTACCTGACGTCCCTCACCGGCGTGCATCGGCTCGACCACTTCGAGGTCGCCTACCACCTGCAGTCCATCGCCAAGAACCAGCTGGGCGTGCTGAAGGCGAAGTCCTGGAACGTGGAGGAACCGCAGCTACCGTCTGTGGTGCCGGTCTGGCGCGGTGCCCTACTGCAGGAGCGCGAGGCGTTTGACCTGCTGGGCATCCGCTTCCAGGGGCACCCGGACCTGCGCCGCATGTTCCTCTGGGAGGGGTTCCCGGGACACCCGTTGCGCAAGGACTGGCTGGGCATGCCCGGCGACCGCATGTCCGGCCTGCAGGGCTTCCCCGGCGAGCCCGGCTTCGATAACCAGGGCAGGGGCTAGCGGTGCAGACCGAGCCCCTCATCGTCAACATCGGGCCGCAGCACCCCAGCACTCACGGCGTCTTCCGGCTTAAACTATCGCTGGACGGCGAGCGCATCCTCGATGCCGATATGGTCGTCGGCTACCTGCACCGAAGCATGGAGAAGCTGGCCGAGGAGCGCAGCTACACCCAGAACATCCCCTTTACCGATCGTACTGACTACCTGGCGGCGATGACCGGCAACCTGGCCTACTGCCTGGCGGTCGAGAAGCTGCTGGGCGTGGAGCCACCGCCGCGGGCGCAGTGGTTGCGGGTCATTATGGCGGAGCTGCAGCGCATCGCCAGCCACGCCATGGCCATCGGCACGTTCATCAACGATTGCGGCGCCTGGCAGACGCCGCTCATGTACATGTTCCGCGAACGCGAGAAGATACTCGACCTCTTCGAGATGGCCTGCGGCGCGCGGTTGACGACGAACTACATGCGCATCGGCGGGGTCTCCCGCGACATCCCGGCCGAGTTCATGCCCAGGGCGACTGCGCTGGTCAAGGAGCTTCCCGACCGCATCCGCGAGTACGAAGGCATGGGCTTGGGGAACGAGATCGTCGTGGCGCGGGCGCGCGGTATCGGCGTCCTTACCGCGGAGCAGGCGATCAACTCCTCCGTAACCGGTCCCATGCTGCGCGGCAGCGGCGTGGCCTGGGACATTCGCAAGGCCGACCCCTACGCCGCCTACGACAAAGTGCAGTTCGATATCCCGGTCGGCACCGCCGGCGACTGCTACGATCGCTTCCTGGTACGGCTGGAGGAGCTGCGACAGAGCACTCGCATTCTGGAGCAGGCCCTGGAGGCGCTACCCGAGGGGCCCGTGAACCTTGACCTGCCGCTGGCGATCCGCCCACCTGTCGGCGAGTCCTATGGGCGCATTGAGTCGCCGCGCGGGGAGCTGGGCTTCTACATCATCAGCGACGGCGGCCCCTCGCCCTATCGCTTCCACATCCGGGCGCCGTCCCTGATCAACCTGACCTCGCTCAAGGAGATGTCGGTCGGTCTGACGGTTGCCGATGCCATCGTCGTGCTGGGCAGCGTCGACATCGTGGTCGGGGAGCTGGACCGCTAGTGGAGCACCTCCTGGCGGAGTGGTACGACATCCGCGACCTGGGCAACGCTGTCGGGCACTTCCTGACCTGGGTCGATGACCGCGGCGGCCCCAGCTGGCTGCCGTACTTCGTTTCCGGCATCATCGGCGTCGTCGCGATCCTGCTCTGGGCCGTCCTCAGCCAGCTGGGCTTCGTCTGGATCGAGCGGCGGCTGATCGGCCGCATCCAGGTACGGCTGGGGCCGAACCGGGTGGGGCCATTCGGGCTGCTGCAGCCGTTGGCCGACGCCCTCAAGGTGCTGACGAAGGAGATGATCACGCCGGCCAACGTGGACCGGCTGCTCTTCTGGGGCGCGCCGGCCGTGGTGGTCATGCCGGCGCTCGTCGTCTTCGCGGTGCTGCCGTTCGGGGAGCACATGCAGCTGACCGACCTCAGCGTGGGGCTGCTCTTTGTTATCGCGGTTGGCTCCGTCAATAGCCTCATCGTCTTTACAGCCGGCTGGTCGTCCAGCAACAAGTATTCGCTGCTGGGCGCCATGCGTACCATCGCCATGCTCATCTCCTACGAGCTGATTCAGGTGCTGGCGCTATTGGCCGTCGCCGTCTACACGAACACGATGAGAATGGGCGGCGTTGTCGCCTGGCAGGACCACTACAACGTCTGGCTGATTTTTCTGCAGCCGCTGCCGGTCTTTGCCTACGCCCTGGCCGGGGCGGTGGAGATCAACCGCACGCCGACGGACATCGCGGAGGCGGAGTCGGAGATCGTGGCCGGCTATCACACGGAGTACGGCGGCATCCGCTGGGGCATGTTCCAGGTGGCGGAGTACATCGCCGGGTTTGCTATCGCGGCCATCGTCGCGACGGTTTATCTCGGGGGCTGGACGCTGTTCGGGCTGGAGGAATGGGTGCCCGGCTGGTTGATCTTCCTGGGCAAGGTCTACACCTACTTCTTCCTTTTCATCTGGCTGCGCGGCACCCTGCCGCGACTGCGCATCGACCAGCTGATGGGGTTTGCCTGGAAGTACCTGCTGCCGCTGATGCTGGTAAACATCCTGGTCTCCGGCTTCGAGGTGCTGCTCTGGCAGGAGAAGGACCTCTCGGCCGGAGTTGTGCTGCCGATCTTCGCGATAGTCAACGCCGGACTGACGGTCGCGATGATGGTCGGCTGGGCCAGGGTCATGGGCCACACCGGCTCCATCGGAGAGCCGCGACGGGCGCAATTGATCAGCGACGTTGGCGGCGTCTACTACGAGCCGCTGCCCGGAGGGCGGGCCTAGCGTGGACGATACCGGTAGCGTAGTCGCCTTCTGGGCTCTGGCAGTGCTGACCGTGGGATCGGCCCTGGGCGCGGCCGCCGTGCGCGATCTGGTGCGCTCGGTGGTCTGCCTGGTGGCGACGTTCGTCGGAGTGGCCGGCTTCTTCGTCCTGCTCTCCGCCGACTTCCTGGCGGTGGCGCAGGTCCTCATCTACGCCGGCGCCATCTCCGTGCTGATCGTCTTCGCGATCATGCTCACGCCGCGCGCCGAGCGGAACAACGCTGAGACGTTCTTCCGCTGGCCGGCGCTGGCCATCGCTCTCTCGCTGTTGGGGACCATCGCCGCAGTCGCGCTGACGACGGATTGGGCCACGACCGGCCAGGGCTTCGAGGAGACGGCGTCGGTCATCGGAAACGCACTGCTGAGCACCTACGTCCTGCCGTTCGAGATCGCCTCGGTGCTGCTGCTAGCGGCGATGGTGGGCGCGATCCTGCTGGTGCAGGAGGACTGACGTGTCGGTAAACCTGGAGCACTTCCTGGTCTTGAGCGCGATCCTCTTCGCTATCGGGTTGTTCATGGTGCTCTCCAAGCGCAACGTCGTCAGCATCCTCATCGGCATCGAGTTGCTGTTCAACGCCGTCAACGTGACGTTCGCCGCCTTCGCCCGCTTCGTCGACTCCGAGACGGCGCTGGCCGGGCAGGTGTTCGTCATCTTCGTTATCACCGTCGCGGCAGCCGAGGCTGCGATCGCGCTGGCGCTGGCGATGCTCATCTACCGCAACCGCGGCACCATCGACATCGACGAGATCAACCTGCTGAAGTGGTGAGCCTATGTGGTCCAAGCTGATGGAAGTTGAGAACCGCTACACCGCCGAGATGTGGAAAGAGCTGTTCAACGCGGAGGCCGTGTCCGTGCTCGTAGTCCCGGCGTCCGGCTGGGGCAAGGGCGCGGACATGGAGCGCTACCTGCTCTACGTTCCCTGGGGCAAGACGCACGTGGCCCAGGAGATCATGCGGAAGATCTGATGCTCAATCAGATCCCGGAAGCAGCGGTCTGGAGCATCATGCTCTTGCCGTTTGGTTGCTTTGCCCTGATCGCGCTGATCTCACTGTTTAGCGGCGCCGGACAGCTGCGCTGGAACCCGCGCTGGAGCGGCTACCTGACGATCCTGGCGATCGCGGCATCGTTCCTGCTCTCCCTCTGGGTGCTCGACAGCGCCATCGACGCCGACGGCCATCGCTTCGGCTTCGACGCGCACAAGTGGGTCGAGGTCTCTCCGCTGCGGGTCGATATCGGCCTGACGGTCGATGGCTTGACCGCGATCATGCTGGTAGTGGTCACCGGCGTCTCGCTGCTGGTGCAGGTCTACTCACAGGGATACATGGCCGGCGACCACGGGTACAGCCGCTACTACGCCTTCATGTCGCTGTTCACCGGCTCGATGCTGGGACTCGTGCTCGCCTCCAACATTGTCCAGCTGTTCGTCTTCTGGGAGCTGGTGGGCCTCTCGTCCTACCTGCTGATTGGCTTCTGGTTCCAACGCGACTCGGCCCGGCGCGCCGCTACGAAGGCATTCCTGGTCACCCGCGCCGGCGACCTCGGTCTGCTCTCCGCGATCGTCCTCATCTGGACGCAGACGGGCGAGCTGCAGATCCCGGCGCTCCAGGAGGCCGCGCTGGCGGGGGCCGTTGGCTCCAGCGTGCTGGCCTGGTTCGCGGGCGGGGTCTTCGCAGGCGCGGCCGGCAAGAGCGCCCAGTTCCCGCTTCACGTCTGGCTGCCCGACGCCATGGAGGGCCCGACGCCCGTTTCCGCGCTCATCCACGCCGCGACGATGGTGGCGGCCGGCGTCTACCTGGTGGCGCGCCTCTTCCCGATCTTCGCTGTCTCTCAGGACGCGATCAACGCCGTCGCGGCCGTCGGCGCGATCACGGTGATCATGGCCGCCCTGCTGGGTATCGTGGCCACCGATATCAAGCGTGTGATGGCCTACTCCACGATCAGCCAGCTGGGGTACATGATGATGGCCCTCGGCGTCGGCGGCTTCGTGGCCGCCATCTTCCACCTGTTCACGCACGCCTTCTTCAAGGCGCTGCTCTTCCTGGGCGCCGGCTCTGTCAACCACTCGACCGGCACCTTCGACATGCGCAAGATGGGCGGCCTGCGCAAGGCCATGCCGATAACCTTCGCGACGACGACCATCGCTTCGATGGCGCTGATCGGCGTCTTTCCCTTCGCCGGTTTCTGGAGCAAGGACGAGATCCTGGCCGACGCCTGGGTCGACCGGCCAATCGTCTTCTGGGTTGGCATGGTCGGCGTGTTCCTGACGGCGCTCTACGTGGGCCGGATGCTCTTCCTGACCTTCGGCGGCGAATACCGCGGCGGGGAGGCGTCCGAGCACGGCGAGGCCGCGCACCCGCACGAGTCGCCCTGGGTAATGGCGGGGCCGCTGTTGGTGCTGGCCGTGCTGGCTTTCGGCGCGGGCTTCGTCAATTTAAGCAGCGGCCTGGAGCACCTGCTACACGGCGCCCTGCCGCAGCAGGCGCTGGAGCTGCAGACGGAGTCCGACTTCAAGCCACTGATCGCCATTGGCTCGGTGGCTCTGGGCCTGGCCGGCCTGGGCATCGCCTGGCTCATCTACGGCCGCCGCGCCGTGTCCAGCGAAAGCGTGTCGCGGGCCTTCGGGCCACTGCCGAAGCTGCTGGAGCGCAAGTACTATCTGGACGACCTCTACGAGGGCGTCATTGTCCAGCGCGTCATCCTGGGGGGCGTCTCGCGGCTGCTGCAGCTCTGGGATGCGCTGGTCATCGATGGCATCGCTAACGGCGTCGCCAGTGGCTTCCGGCTCGGCTCGGAGCGGCTACGGCTGGCGCAGTCGGGCCAGACGCAGGTCTACGGGGCCGCCATCTTCGTCGGCGTGATCGCAGCGATAGCGGCGATTCTGATTGTGAACGCGTGAGCTAGCGATGCTGTCGTTCATCGTCTTCCTCCCGATAGCCGGCGCGCTGCTTATCGCCTCGCTGCCGCGACGTCGCGAGGATCTGGCGAAGTGGGTGGCGGCCGCGACCGCGCTCGCCGTCCTGGTGCCGGCGCTTATCGTCTTCGCCGCCTACGACCGCAACCCCGGCGGCTTCCAGTTCATCGACCGCCACACGTGGATCGACTCGGACGTCGCGACCTTCAAGGTGCAGTATCTGCTGGGCGCGGACGGCCTTTCGCTAGCGATGCTGGTGCTGACGGCGTTCCTCTCGCTGATTGCCGTGCTCATCTCCTGGCGCGTCGACCTGCGGCCCAAGGAGTACTTCGTCTGGTTGCTGGTGCTGGAGACGAGCCTGCTGGGCGTGTTCACAGCGCTCGATTTCATCCTCTTCTTCATCTTCTGGGAGATAGAGCTGGTGCCCATGTACTTCCTGATCTCCATCTGGGGGACCGGCCGCAAGCAGTATTCGGCCTGGAAGTACGTGCTGTTCACGTTCTCTGGCTCAGCGGCGATACTTATCGGCATCCTGACGCTCGGCTTCTCGGCGGGGACTTTCGACATAATCCAGCTCAGCCAGATGGCGCCGCTGCAGGACACCGTAATCCCGGTGGCAGCGATCTTCACGTTCCTCATCATCGGCTTCGGCATCAAGCTGCCGGTTATCCCCTTCCATACCTGGCTCCCGGACGCCCACAGCGATGCGCCGACTGCCGCCAGCGTCATCCTGGCCGGCGTCCTCTTGAAGATGGGCGGCTACGGCATCCTGCGCATGTGCTTTTCGATCATGCCGGAGGTCGCGCGGGACGCCTCGGTGTACCTGGCGGCCTTCGCGGCGGTGAACATCGTCTACGGGGCGCTGGTAACGCTGATGCAGACCGACCTCAAACGGCTCATCGCGTACAGCAGCGTCAGCCACATGGGCTACGTCCTGCTGGGGGCCTCCGCCCTGGGGACTGTCGGGCTGACCGGCGCTGCCATGCAGATGTTCACCCACGGCCTGATCACCGGCCTGCTCTTCGCGACGGTCGGCCTGATCTACGATCGCACCCACACGCGCCAGATCGGCGAGATGTCCGGCCTGGCGCAGCGGATGCCGTTCCTGGCGACGATCATGGTCGTCGCCGGGTTGGCCTCGCTGGGATTGCCCAGCCTGGCCGGCTTCGTCTCGGAGCTGACGGTGTTCCTGGGCACCTACGGCCACCACGAGTTCCTGACCGTCCTGGGTATCATCGGCATCCTGCTTTCGGCGGCCTACATCCTCTGGGCTATCCAGCGCGTCTTCTGGGGTGAGCCGGCCGCGCGCTGGCAGAGCCTGACCGACGCCGGGACCTGGTGGGAGAAGGGCTCGCTGGCGGCCATGGTGCTGGTCATCCTGGCGGTCGGTATCTATCCGTCGGTGATGATGGACATGATCGAGACCGGCGTGGCGCCGATCGCGCTGAGGCTGGCCTGATGGAGAGCATCAACCGCTTCGGGCCGGAGCTGCTGTTGCTGGCGATGGCCGGCCTCATCCTGATCAGCGACCTCGCTTACGGTCTTGTCAGCCTGCGCTTGCCGCCGCGCCGATTCATCTTCCCGGGCCTGGCGCTGGCGGCCGTTGCCGGCTCCATCCTCTGGCTGGTGGCACTCGTCGCGACCGATACCGACGGGCCGGCCTTCAACGGCGCCATCACCGTCGATAAGTTCTCGCTGTTCTTCGGCTTCCTCTTCACGTCCGTCTGCGCCGTCATCATCGTCGCATCGCTGGACCTGCTGCGGGGCAGCCGCTACTACGCCGAGTACATCGCGCTGGTGCTGGCCTCGACAGCCGGACTGATGCTGCTGGCTTCCGGGCGGGACCTCATCGCGATCTACATCTCGCTAGAGCTGGTGAGCATCTGCCTCTACGTACTGGTCGCCTTCCTCAAGGACGGGCGCTCCGCTGAGGCCGGCCTCAAGTACCTCCTGCTGGGCGCGGTCAGCTCCGCGGTGATCCTCTACGGCATGGCCTTCCTCTACGGGCTCTCCGGCTCGACGAACCTGGACGGCATCGCCCGCGCCCTGGCCGGAGCCAGCGAAAGCCAGCGCCACGCCTACCTCTTCGCGGCGGTGCTGCTGACGGCGGGCCTCGGCTTCAAGATGGCCGTAGTGCCGTTCCAGATGTGGGTGCCTGATGTCTACGAGGGCGCGCCGACGCCGATCACTGCTTACCTCTCGGTAGGCTCCAAGGCGGCCGGGTTCGCGGTGGTCATGCGTATTTTCCTGGAGGGCCTGGCGGACAAAGCGATCGCCGACGACTGGGCGAATATGTTCGCCGTGATCGCCGTCATCTCGATGACGCTGGGAAACGTCCTGGCGCTGCCGCAGAGCAACATCAAGCGGCTGCTCGGTTACAGCTCGATTGCCCAGGCCGGCACTTTCCTCATCGGCCTGGCGGCCGTCGCCGCCAACGACCCGCAGGTCGCTCTGGGCAGCAGCAGCGTGCTCTTCTTTCTAGCGACCTACGCCTTCACCAACCTGGGCGCCTTCGCGGTCGTCATCGCCATATCGAGCCGAATTCAGAGCGACCGCATCGAGGACTATGCCGGCATGTCGCGCCGCTCGCCGCTGCTGGCGCTGGCCCTGACGTTCTGCCTGCTCTCGCTGACCGGCATACCGCCCACGGCGGGGTTCGTTGCCAAGCTCTACATCTTCGACGCCGCCGTGCAGGCGAACCTGGTCTGGCTGGCGATTGCCGGCGCCGTCAACAGCGTCATCGCGGCCTACTACTACCTGCGCATCGTGCTCACGATGTATACGCTGGAGCCTGTCAATGCCGAGTCCTTCCTGCCGACGCCGCCGCTGGCCCTGGCGATCACGATGGCGACGGTCGGGCTGCTGGTCGTCGGCATCTTCCCCTTCCCGCTGATCGACGCCTCTGAGACCGCGGTCCGCGTCTTCGGTTAGGCGCTACAGTGTACGAGATCAGCGTCCAGGTGGACGCCGTCTATGCCCCACGGCTATCCGACGACTGGCTGGCGGAGGTCGCGCAGGCCGCGCTGGCGTCCGAAGGCGTAGCCGAGGCCCAGCTGGGCATCGTCATTACAAACGACGAAACCGTGCGCGACCTCAACCGTCGCTTCGCGGGGGAGAACGAGACCACGGACGTGCTCTCGTTCTCCTTGCGGGAGGGCGAAGCGTTCACGGCGCTGCCGGGTGAGCCGGAGCCGCTGGGCGAGGTGATCATCGCTTTTCCGGTGGCGGAACGGCAGGCCCAGCAGGCGGGCCACCCGCTGGAACGCGAGGTGGCGCACCTGCTGGTGCACGGCGTATTGCACCTGCTGGGCTACGACCACGCCGAGCCCGACGAAGAGCGGCTGATGCGGGGCAAGGAGCAGGCGCTCCTGGCCGCGATCCGCCTACCCTAGCCCGCCAGCGAGGCTAGGGCCGCAGCTAGCTCCTCCGGTCGCGAGAGGAACGGTGAGTGGCTGCTGTTTATCGAGATCACGGTCTCGCAAGGGAGCGCGGCGTAGAGCTGGCGCTGCATCTCCAGCGGCAGCGCGGCGTCCTTCAGCGTCTCGATGTAGGCACGGGGCACGCGGCCGAAGTTCGCCTCGGTGACGTGCACGGGCGTGCCGACGGGCGCGGCTGGTTCCGGCGTCAGCATCGACTTCGCCCACTCGGCGTCGGCGGGGGTGCAGTCCGCGTAGAAGCCGGGAATGATGGCGTCGTCGCGGATAATGAGCGAGCCCTCGACCGGACCAGGTATAAGGGCCGGGGTGAGCTGCGAGCCGGCGCCGGTACTTGCGGTCTCGAAGACCGACTGGCCATCTTGCAGGAGGAAGGCGCAGAGGTAGACGAGCCGCTCGATTTTCTCCGGTCGCGATTCGGCGACCTGCGAGATGACGGAGCCGGCCATGCTGTGCCCCACCAGGATCACTCGCTCCGGCTGGTTATCGACCAGCGAGCCGATGGCGTCCGTGTAGCTTTGCAGCGTCACCTGCACCGGCGGTGTCCGGTCATTGCCGTGGGAGGGCAGGTCCGGCGCCAGGACGCGGTGTCCATCCTTCTCCAGCAACGGCACAAGCTTATCCCAGCACCAGCCGCCGTGCCATGAACCATGCACCAGCACAAACACGCTCATTCTTACCTCCGAATATCGCCGCTTTTGCGCAGCATTATTCGCCACCGGTCTCGCTATCGCAATGTCCTATGACGGGCCCCTGCGCCGGTTTATAATCGGTCTGTGAGCAGCGAAATCCCCCCCAGCGGCGACCAGCCGGCCCTCATGGCGGAAGCCGGGACGGCGCCGGCGCCAGCCGTCGCGGCGCAGGTACTTTACCGTAAGTGGCGCCCCCAGACCTTCACGGAGGTCTCGGGGCAGCCGGCGGTGGTGCGTACCCTGCGCAATTCGGTCGCCGGACGCAGCCCGGCTCACGCTTATCTGCTGTGCGGGCCCCGCGGCACCGGCAAGACAACACTGGGGCGCCTGCTGGCGAAGGCCGTCTGCTGCGAGGCCCCGGCCGATGGCGAGCCCTGCAACATCTGCGCCTCCTGCCGCGATTTCCTGGACGGCCGCGCGCCGGATCTCATTGAGATGGACGCGGCGAGCAACCGCGGCATCGAGGAGATTCGCCGCCTCAAGGATCGCGTCGGCCTGGCGCCCATAGGCGGTCAGTTCAAGGTGTACCTCATCGACGAGGTGCACATGCTGACCTCGGAGGCGTACAACGCGCTGCTGAAGACGCTGGAGGAGCCGCCGGGCCACGTCATCTTCGTGCTGGCGACCACGGAAGCACACAAGGTGCCGCCGACGATCATTTCGCGCTGCCAGCGCTTCGATCTCCACCGCCTGCCACTGGCCAACGTTGTTGAGCGGCTGGCCTACATCTGCGACCAGGAGGGCTTCAGCCTCGATGAGGCGAGCCTGCAAGAGATCGCCCGGGCCGCCAGCGGCAGCCTGCGCGACGCCATCAACACCCTGGAGCAGCTCACTACCTTCTACGGCGCTTCGCCGGACCTGGAGCAGACGCGCGAGATGCTGGGCCTGAACACGGATGCCCGCAGCCGTGAGCTGGTGCAAGCCGCCCTCTCCGGTCAGCTGGCCGATGCGTTGCGGCTCATCGCGGCGGTCAAGGATGACGGTGTTGACCTGCGACAGTTTGGGCGGCAGGCTGTCGCTTACCTGCGAGAGCTTCTGCTGGTCAAGGCGGGCGCGGCCGACGCGCTGGACGTGCCGCTGGACCAGCTGGAGGCGATGCAGACGCTGGCCGCCGGCGTTGCGGTAACCGAGATACTGGCTGCACTGAAGTCGTTCTCCTCGGTCGAGTTCCGCGAGGGCGTGCACACGTCGCTGCCCTTGGAACTGGCCGTCGTGGAGCTGCTGGCCGGTGCCCCGGACGCTCCGCGAGCCGTCGCATCGCCGCCAGCCGCCGAGCCAAAGGCGCCGCGAAAGCTGGAGGCGTCTGCTGCGCCCCCAGCGGCCGCCGGGGCCCCCGCACTCGCTGCGGCTCCGGAGCCTCTAACCGAGCCGGAGACACTCCCCGCTACCCCGGCGCCGGTCATCGGCGATGCCGGGGAGCTGCTGGAGCAAGTGCGCGCGGCCCTCAAGGAGACGAACAAGCAGGTCGCCGGCCTGCTCAACGGCTCCTGCGAGGTGCTGGCGCTGGGCGAGGACACAGTCACGCTGGGCGTCTACTTCAAGTTCCACCTCGATAAGCTGCAGTCGGCGCCGGTACGCGAGCCGATCGAAGAGGCGATGTCACGGATCGCCGGTCGCAAGTTGAGCATCGTCTGCGAGATGACGGAACCGCGGTCGCAGCCTTCGCGGGCCCGTAAGACGGGGCCGCTGGCGAATGCGGCGCTGGACCTGGGTGCGGTACTGGTCGAGGACGAATAGGGTCGGACGGCAAGGAGGAGGCAGTGGCACAGAGAGGCTTCAACCCCCAGCAGATGATGAAGCAGCTACAACAGCTGCAGGCCAAGATGGCGGAAGCCCAGGCCAAGATGGAGGAGACCATAGTCGAAGCATCGGCCGGTGGGGGCGCCGTTCGAGTCGAGATGACGGCGAAGCCGCAGCTGCAGAGCGTCGTCATCCAGCCGGACGTCATCGACCCGGGTGATGTCGAAATGCTGCAGGACCTCATCCTGGCCGCCGTCAATGAGGCGCTGGAGAAGACGCGGGAGGTGCAGTCCCAGCAGATGTCCGGCCTGACCGGCGGCATGAACATCCCCGGCCTGACCTAGGTGAGCCTCTTGAACGACTCGATCCCCGGCACGGCCGGGCCGGTGGCGCGGCTGGTGGAGGAGTTCCACAAATTGCCGGGAATCGGCCCCAAGAACGCAGCGCGGCTGGCCTACTACATCCTGCGCTCGCCCTCGGTCGAGGCGCAGGCCCTGGCGGAGGCGATCCTGGAGGTCAAGCAGAAGATCGTCCTCTGCTCCGTCTGCCAGAACGTGACCGAGGTCGATCCTTGCCGCATCTGCTCCGACCTCCAGCGCGACCGCACCAGCATCTGCGTCGTCGAGGAGCCGCTGGACATCCTGGCGCTGGAGCGAACGCATATCTTTCGCGGCCTCTATCACGTGCTGCATGGCGTGATCTCGCCGATGGACGGCATTGGCCCGGACGATCTCAAGGTCGGCGAGCTGCTGGACCGCCTGCGCGGCGGCGAAGTGCAGGAGCTGATCGTCGCCACCAACCCGAACCTGGAGGGCGAGGCGACCGCGATGTACTTGAGCCGCCTGTTCCGGCCGCTGGGCCTCAAGGTGACGCGACTGGCCCGCGGCTTGCCTGTGGGCGCGGACCTGGAGTACGCCGACGACGTCACCCTGACCCGCGCGCTGGAGGGCCGCCAGGAACTGCAGGGCTGAGCTATGCCCGTCCCACACCTCTACAAGACCGAGGCCATTGTCCTGCGGCAGCACAGTTTGGGCGAGGCCGACCGCATCCTGACGCTGCTCACGCCGACTTTCGGCAAGCTCGACGTCAAGGCGCGCGGCGTCCGCAAGACGAGCAGCCGCATGACGGGGCACCTGCAGCCGCTGACGCGCATCGCGACGCAGCTGGCGCAGAGCCGCAGCGGCATCGACGTTGTGGCCGGATGCCAGTCGCTGGAGACGTTTATCACCATGCGAGAGGACCTGCAGCGCTTGAGCCGTGGCCTCTACGCGGCGGAGCTGGTCTATCGCTTCGCAGCGGAGCGGGTGGAGGCCTACGCCACCTACCAGCTGCTATTGGAGACGCTGCGCCGGCTCGACACGCCTGAGACCAGCGAGGAGTCGAAGCTGGACGCTGGGCTACGCTATTTCGAGATGCGGCTGCTCGATCAAGCGGGGTTCCGGCCGCAGCTCGACCGCTGCGTGACCTGCGATCAGCTGCTCCGGCCCGCCGATAGCTTCTTCGTGCCGGGCGAGGGCGGTGTCGTCTGCGCAGATTGCGCTCCCGGCGCTCCGGGACTGCGGCGCCTCTCGCCGGAGGGGCTGAAGCTGCTGCGGCTGCTGCAAAACCGGCCGTACGGGGAGCTAGAGCGGGTGCGCATCCCGCCGGACGTGCTGCGAGAGGTGGAGCACCACCTGCGCAGCTACATCGTCTACGTGCTGGAGCGCGACATCAACGCGGCGGCGTTCCTGGAGCGCCTGCGCCGGGGCGAGGCGTTCGTGCCGGTAGAGGCATGAGGAAGCAACTAGTCTTGATGGCCTGTCTCTTCGCCGCCGCGACGGCGCTCGCGGCTGGTGCTTCCATCGGCGCGGCCCAATCTCCATCGCCCACCGCAACTCCGAGCCCAGCTCCCCTTCAATCGGCCACGATAACCGTGCGCTTTGTTCGGGATGGCCAACCCGTGAGCATCTTTCTTGCCAGCCCGGTCAGCAGATTTATGGCAGAAGGATACAGTTGCCCACTTCCAATACCCGCAATAGCTGGCTTCTTCCCCGGTTACACGTTGCAGCTGAACTGGCCTACCTCCTGTTTTGCCGGTCCGCCATCGGCAATGCATTTTGAATTTGGGTCGAGGGATTTCGGCCTGCTTTCCATCGACTTCGTCTGGTACGGGGGCAATCTGACGATAGATCTGGTCTTGCCAGCCTCGGCTCCGGTGCCTCCAGCGGCAATGCTGCCGCCCAGCGGCGGAGCGCCGGATAAGGAAGACCGATTGCCCTGGTCGATAGCTGCTATAGCTGCAGGATGCGCCGGGCTTATCGCAACAGCGTTGGCGTTGCGCCGGCTACAGCGTAGTTAGCTGCTGCGCTCGAGGATGTAGTCCGTCAGGTTGAGCAGCGTCTCGAGAGCGGGCCTTTCCGGCAGGATGGAGATCGCTTCCCGGGCCTTGTCGCAAAAGCTGCGCGCCATCGCGAACGATTCGCCGGGGATATCGGACTCGCGGACCATCGTCACGGCCTGGTCCAGGTGCTCGCGCCTGCGCCGGTTGCCGAACAGCTTGGTCACCGGGTTGTCCTGCGGGTAACGGTCCATGAGGATCAGCGAGGGCAACGTCAGCGTGCCCTGCCAGAGGTCGCTACCGACCGGCTTGCCCATCTCCGTCTCGTCGCCGGTGAAATCGAGGATGTCGTCGACGATCTGGAACGCCATTCCCAGGTTGTAGCCGTAATCCCGCAGCGCCTGGATGTGTTCCTCCGGCTCGCCGCCGATGATGGCGCCGCCCTCACAGGCGGTGGCGAAGAGCGAGGCCGTCTTGCCGGCGATGCGGTGCAGGTAGTCCTGCACCCCCTGACGGCTATCGTAGGCGCTCATGTCCTGGCCGATCTCTCCCTTGGCCATGACCAGCAGCGTGTGCGAGAAGAGGCGGATGACGCGGATGTTGCCAGTGCGAGCGACAAGGTCAGCGGCGTTGGCGAACATGTAGTCGCCCAGCATGACGGTCGTGCTGTTGTGGAACATCGCGTTGACGGTAGTGTGACCGCGACGCGTCGTCGCGCCGTCGATGACGTCATCGTGGACAAGCGTGGCCGTGTGCAGCAGCTCCACCGAGGCCGCCAGCGGCACCAGCAGGTCCAGCCGGTACTCCCCAAAGGTGCCGGCCAACAGGGCCAGTGCCGGCCGCAGCCGCTTGCCAGAGCCAGTGATCACCATGTCCATCATCGCGACCAGCGGCGGGAAGTCGACGTCCTGCTTCAGCGTGTCCAGCATTTCGTCGACGAGCCGCAGGTCGTCCTGTACCGGGTGGTAGAGCGCCGCTGATTTGACCACGGCTAGGCGCTCCTCCCGAGAACGGCCGTTTCGATGCCGAAGAGCCGCGCCGTTGTCGCCGAGGTGGCAGCGGCGACGGTTTCGTAGGGCTGGCCGCGCAGCCGCGCGATGTGCTCTACGGTCTCGCGCAGGTAAGCGGGCTCATTGCGCTGGCCGCGATGCGATTGCGGTGCCAGGTACGGCGCGTCCGTCTCAACGGCCAGCCGCTGCAGCGGCAGGCCTGCCGCGACGCCGCAGGTCTTCTCGGCCTTGGGGTAGGTGCAGATGCCCGCTATCGAGATGACGAAGCCCATCTCTACGTAGCGCTCTGCCAACGGCAGGTCACTGGCGAAGCAATGCAGCACGCCCAAGGGCCGGCCCTCAGGCAGCCTGGAGTGGCGAGCGTATTCGGCGAGGATGTCGAACGTCTCTTCCTCGGCGTCCCGCGAGTGGATGACGACCGGCAACCCGATCTCGACGGCCACCGTGAGCTGCCGGCGGAAGGCGCGGCGCTGCTGCTCAGGAGCCGAGAGGTTGCGGTAGAAGTCGAGGCCGATCTCGCCGATGGCGACGACCTTCGGCGCCGCCGCCAGCGTTCGCAGCTGGGCCAGCGCCTCGACGTCTAGCGTGCTCGCGTCGTGCGGGTGCACGCCGGCGGCCGCGAAAACGTCCGGCTCGCTCGCCGCGAGGTCGATAGCGCGACGGCTGCTCGCCAGGTCCGTGCCGATCGCGACGAACGCCTCGACGCCGGCATCGCGGGCCCGTACGAGCACGGCCTCGCGGTCGGCAGCGAACTCCTCGTCGTGCAGGTGGCAGTGCGAATCGATCAGCATCTCAGACGCCCAGCTTGGCTTCCTCCGCCTCCACTAACTCCGGCTCCAGCTTGCGGAATAGCGGTTTCGGCTCCGCCAGGGGCTGGCCGGGCGCCGGGCGCTGAAAGCTCCAACCCTGGGCCTCCAGCGGGCCCTCCTGGCCCAGGAAGCCATGCAGCTGCTGGCAGGTGAATGGCAGGAAGGGCGAGAAGGCCACCTTGAGGCCGCTGATCGCGCCGATGGCGGTGTAGAGCACGGCGGCACAGCGCTCGCGGTCCTCCGAGAGCAGCTTCCAGGGCGCATTCTCCTCCAGATAGCGGTTGGCCTCGCGCGTGGCGGCCATCGCCGCCTCGATTGCGGAGCGGAAGTGGCAAGCGTTGATCAGCTCGCCCGCCTCCGCCAGCGCCGATTCTACCCGCAGCAGCAGCGCCTGGTCTTCGCTCGTCAGAGCCTGTGGTTGCGGCACGGCGCCGCCGAAGTTGCGATAGCTGAACGTCAGCACGCGATTGACCAGGTTGCCCCAGGCCGCCACCAGCTCGTCGTTGTTGCGACGATAGAAATCGGTCCAGGTGAAGTCGGAGTCGGAAGTCTCAGGCATGGTCGCGGCCAGGTAGTAGCGCAGCGGATCGGGGTCGTAGCGCGAGAGGTAGTCCGGCACCCAGACCGCCAGGTTGCGGCTGGTGGAGGCCTTGCTGCCGCGCACGGTCTGGTACTGGTTGGCCGGCACGTCGAAGGGCAAGCGCAGCTTCTCGGTGGCGTCCTCGTTATAGCCCATCAGCATGGCGGGCCAGATGATCGTGTGGAACGGGATGTTGTCCTTGCCGATGAAGTAGTAGCTGGGGACGGCGGCGTCCAGCCAGAAGCGGCGCCAGGCCTCGGGGTCGCCGTTGGCGGCAGCCCACTCCTTGGCCGCCGAAAGATAGCCGATCACCGCCTCGAACCAGACGTAGATGCGCTTCGAATCGTAGCCGGGAAGCGGAATCGGGATGCCCCAATCGATGTCGCGGGTGATGGCGCGGTCCTCCAGGCCCTCGTTGAGAATGCCCAGCGTCCAGTTGAGGACGGTCTTGCGCCAGTGCGTCTGCCGCGAGACCCACTCCTTCAGCCTGTCGTTGAAGGCGCTGAGGCGGAGGAAGAAGTGCTCCTCCTCCCGCCACTCCGGGCGGGTGCCGCAAAGCCGGCAGCGCGGATCTTGGAGGTCTGAGGCGTCGAGGGTGCGGCCACAGTTATCGCACTGGTCACCGCGAGCGCTGGCGTAGCCGCAGTTCGGGCAGGTGCCCTCGACATAACGATCCGGCAGGAAGCGCTTGTCTTGCGGGCAATAGGGCAGCGACATCTTGCCGGGGTAGACGTGGCCCTTCTCCAGGAGGTCGAGGAAGATCTCGTGCGTGGTACGCTCGTGGTTCTCGGTGCTGGTGTGGGTGAAGATGTCGAAGCTAATGCCCAGGCGCTGCCAGGTCTGCAGGAACTCCTCGTGGAATCGGGAAGCTATCTCGGAGGGCGGCAGGCCTTCGCGGTCGGCCCGTACAGTGATGGGCGTGCCGTGCTGATCGCTGCCGGAGACCATGAGCACATCGCGGCCGGCCAGGCGCTGGTATCGGGCGAAGATGTCCGCGGGGAGATAAGCGCCTGCGATGTGGCCGGTGTGCAGAGGTCCGTTAGCGTAGGGCCAGGCAACCCCGATGAATACTCTTTCCGCCATTCTGACTCGCTTCCGATTCTAGCACGGGGGTACCGGAGCGGATATGCGCTAGCCCTGCTCCAGCCACAACCGGTAGACCGCCCGGCGCGAGACGCCGTAGCGTTCCGCCACCTCCGCTGAGGCCTCGCGGGCACCCTTGCCGGCGGCACGCAGCCGCTCCAGCTCCACTTTCAGCGTCGCCTCGTCCGGCTCGGCCGCCGGTCCATGGCCGGCGCCCTCGATGACCAGCGTGAACTCGCCGCGTGGCTCGCTGAAGTGCTCGATCGCCTCGCTAATGTGGCCGTGATACACCTCCTCGTAGAGCTTCGTCAGCTCGCGGCAGACGGCGATGCGCCGGTCGCCCAGCGCCGACAGGAGGTCGGCTAGGGTCGATTGCAGGCGGTGTGGCGACTCGAAGGCGACCAGGAGGCGCGGCTCAGCGGCCAGCGAACTGAGCAGCGCGCGCCGTTCGCCGCTGCGGCGCGGCAGGAAGCCCAGGTAGGTGAACTGCCGCGCCGGCAGGCCGGAGACGGCGACGGCGCTGGTGACGGCGGAGGGTCCGGGCACCGGCACCACCGTAATCCCCTCCGCCACGGCCGCCGCTACGAGGTGGACGCCCGGGTCGCTGATGGCCGGCATGCCGGCCTCGGAGACCAGCGCCACGTCGCCTTCCCGTAGTGCAGCGAGCAGCGCCGGGATGCGGGCTGTCTTGTTGTGGTCCGTGTAGCTGACCAGCCGGCCCTTGATGCCGTAGTGCGAGAGCAGCTTGCGCGTGGTCAGGGTGTTCTCGGCGGCGATCAGCGAGACCTCGCGCAGGACGCGCAGGGCGCGCAGCGTCACGTCCTCCAGGTTGCCGATCGGTGTTGCTACCAGGTAGAGGGTACCCATTAAGCTGACTATAGCGCGAAAATGGCGACTAAGGGCGAAAGCTCTTTATCTTTTAGCACCGGCATATCTTGACGCGACGCATCGCCAGCGATAAGATGGCAAAAAGCCCCCGATAGTAGCTAGTAGAGGCGCGCAGCATGCAAGCGAATTTCAAATCCCTCCGTCCCGCCTATGGATTCGATGAGGTCGCAATCGTTCCGGGGAGCTACACCGTCAACCCCGAGCTAACCGATGTCCGGTTTAGCCTCGCCCAGTATAGCTTCGACTTCCCGATCCTGGCAGCCGCCCTCGACGCTGTCGTGGACGCGCGGTTCGCCGGCCTCTACGGCCGCATGGGGGGCCTGGCAGCGATGAACCTGGAGGGAATTCACTGCCGCTTCAATGACCCGCAGGCCGTTATCGACGAGATCATCGCCGCCGCTCCTGACGAGTCCGCTGCGTTGATCCAGAAGGCCACTGCCGAGCCGATCCACGAAAATCTGGTCGGCGAGCGCGTGGCGGCGATCAAGGCCGCCGGAGCCATCTGTGCTGTCTCCGCGACGCCTGCCAGCACCAAGCGCCTGGCGCCGCTGGCTGTCGAAGCCGGCGCCGACATCTTCGTCGTGCAGTCCACCGTAACCACAGCGCGCCACATCTCCAAGTCGATACGCGGACTGATCTTCGAGGAGCTGGTGGAGTCGATCCGGGTGCCGGTAATCGTGGGCAACACGGTCGGCTATCAGGCCACCAAGGAGCTAATGGAGACCGGCGTCGCTGGCGTCCTGGTCGGCGTCGGTCCCGGCGCCATCTGCACCTCTCGCGAGGTGCTGGGCGTCGGCGTGCCGCAGGTCACCGCGACGCTAGAGTGTGCCGCCGCCCGCGACCAGTATTACCGCGAGAGCGGCCGCTACGTGCCGATTATCACCGATGGCGGCATGCGGACCGGCGGCGACATCTGCAAGGCGCTGGCTGCCGGGGCGGACGCCGTCATGCTGGGCACTTCCTTCTCGCGCACCGAGGAGGCGCCCGCCAAGGGTTACGCCTGGGGCATGTCGACCGGCCACGCTGAGCTGCCGCGCGGCACCCGCATCCACACCCACACCGACACCAACCTGCAGCGACTGCTCTTCGGCCCGACGTCCCGCACCGACGGGATGGAGAACCTGGTCGGCGCCATCCGCACCTCGATGGGTGTCTGCGGCGCCCGCACGATCAGCGAGTTCCACGAGGCGGAGATGGTAGTCGCGCCCTCGATCAAGACCGAGGGCAAAGTCTACCAGCTCAGCCAGTAACCCGAAGGCTAACGCAGCCAGCGGGCCTCTGAGGCGGGCGGCTGGTTAGCCGCAGTCTCATCCCCTTAGCCGGCGGCTCCAAGGCTAACGGTTGTATAACTTCGGTGCCGTCTGGCTTTTCGGTTGTGGGAAAGATTTTTTGCCAGCCCCTACCGCGTAACGCCGGGGCGTGATAAACCGTAACCAATTCCTGCTCCGGATCAATCCTCCGGGGCATAGCGAACGCTCAGAGGAGGATGCCATGAGGTTCAAAACGCTCGTGCGGCTCATTGTCCCGCTCGCGGCTTTGCTAGTCCTGGCCGGTCTGGCGGCCGCTTGCAGCAGCAGCGACAATGAGTCCAGCACGCCAAGCAAGCAGACAAACTTTGCCGGCACCATCAAGATCGGCGTCATGGGCGATTACACAGGCCCGGCCGCCGCCAGCACGGCGCCGTCTCTACAGCGCGGTATGGAGGTGGCGATCAAGGAGATCAACGACGCGGGCGGCGTCAAGGTTGGCGGCCAGGCCTATAGCTTTACGCTGGTCCCGGCTGTCGACTCCCGCAGCGAGTCCGTGGCGACCATCGCAGGCACGCAGACGCTGGCCGATGCTGGCGTCATCGCGGCCCAGGTAGCGACGTCGTACGACCCGCAGGCTTACGCCCAGCTCAAGGACAAGAAGATCATCATGTTCGGCGCCTCGCCCGCCGTGAAGGTGGCGATGGTCAACGAGTGTGCCGGCGACGCGGCCTGTCTGGTCAGCAAGTACCCCTACTTCTTCGGTACGAACAACGACAACCGCGATATCATCACCGGCCACATCAAGATGATCACGACTCTCTACCCCCAGATTAAGAACATCGCGTTCCTGGGTGACGACAGCATCCTGGCGAAGACGCTCGGCGATGGCGTGCAGATCGCGGCGCAACGCCTTAGCCTCAACTTCGTCGGCAGGCAGGCAGCACCCGTGGGGACTACTGACTGGTCAACCTTTGTGACCAACCTCAAGACCAGTAACCCCGACCTTGTCGTGACTTCGACAGGCGCAGGGTTTGTCGAAGCGACCCGCACAGCCATCCAGTTGAACCTGGCGCCTTACGTTCTGACCTGGCTGATGACGCCGGCGCAGGTTGCCCTGCTGGGCGACCTCGGCACCACGGCGCTCTTTGGGCCGGACTGGCGCCTGCCCCTGTTCCCGCAGGAGGGCATCGTTCCGCCCCAGTACAAGGACGCCGCAGCCAAGTTCGGCGTGCTTACCGGCGGCAGCATCCTGCACGCCGGCTGGGCTCAGACCACCTACAACTTCATGTACCTGCTGAAGCAGGCCATCGAAAAGGCCGGCACTACCACTGACACGACGGCCATCTCTGCGGCCCTGGAGGGCCAGACGTACAGCGGTCCCTTTGGGGCGGTGACGGAGAAGGGCCACCTTAACGCTGGTCCAACTGGACTCTTTGTGGCGACGAAGACGCAGTACAAGATATTCACCTTCCCGGAGTACCCGTCCGCGGATAAAGCCGTAGCCGCGGACGTCACCTACACCCAGAACCGCTAGCCTATCGAGATAAGTTGCGTCGGCTGCACCCTCATTGCCAAGGTTTAGCAAGAGGGTGCAGCCGACGCAGTCGCAAAAGGTCACACAGCGGCCCCTGGCCCTGCGCGACTTACCGATACTGAAACCAGGCCCGGACGCGCAGCAAGAGCGCGTCCGGGCCTGTGCCGTCTGTCGCACTGACCTCCATCTCGTGGAGGGCGGTCTACAGCCGCGCCTGCTGCCCCTATCTCCGTGGCACCAGATAGTCGGCACCGTGCAGGCGGTGAGGGCAGCCGTCAGGAGCTGGCGAGTCAGCAAGCGCGGTTATCGGGCCGGGGGAGTTCTAGGCGCCGCTAGATCGCCATTCGCAGCTGCCCGCGCGGCTCCTCCGCCTTCATATCGGCCTCGTGAAAGCCGAAGCGGTCGCGCAGCTCGTCGACCTTCGCCAGCACGTCCTGCGTGTAGGTGCGGGGCGCATAGGAGCCGCGATAGAACTTCTCGTAGCGCGGCAGCAGGTGGGGGTAGGCGTCTCGCAAGGCCGGCATGAACCACTCCTTGGTGCCCGGCTGGAGATGGAGCACGTTGGCGCCGATGAAGCTGGCGCCGCAATCGCGGGCACTGCGCATGACCTCCGATAGATGGTGCTCGTCGTCCGTAAGGCCGGGGACGATCGGCGCCAGCATGACGCCACAGCGCACGCCGGCGTCGACCAGCTGTCGCATCGCCAGGAGGCGCTTCATCGGCTTGGCGGTGCCGGGCTCCAGCTTGCGCCAGATCTGCTCGTCCAGGGTCGGCACGCTAAAGCCGATGAAGCAGCGCGTTACGGCGGCCAACCCTTGCCAGAGATCGAGGTCCCGCAGCACCAGCGGCGACTTGCTGAGCATGTGCACCGGCTGCGCGAACTGCGTCAGCGCCTTGACGATGCCCTGGGTGATGAAGTACTTGGCCTCCGCCTGCTGGTAAGGGTCACAAGCCGTGCCCAGCAGCACGGACTCCTTGGGCCGGTCCTGCCGCCGCAGCTCCTCTCGCAGCACCTCAGTCGCATTGATTTTGACGATAATGCGAGTCTCGAAGTCGCGGCCGCTATCGTAGCCGAGGTAGTTGTGGGTGCCGCGGGCAAAGCAGTAAACGCAGGCGTGCTGGCAGCCGCGATAGGGGTTGATGGACCAACTGAACCTCATGCCGGGTACAGAGACGCGGTTGAGGACAGTCTTGCAGTGAATCTCTTCAAAGATGAGGTCTGAGGGCATATGGACACCACCTTTCCAGATGCTGCCCAGAATAGAACTTATGTGCTATAATGTCAAGTGCTTCTGGCGTGGACAAAAGAAAGGAATATTAGTTCTAAAAGACTATTGAAGAGCGACCCGCTAAGGTTTAAAATATCGGAAATAGGATCAGTATTACCTAGCTCTTAGAAGGTGGTAAGTGAGCGAGACTGTCGAAAAACAGCTAGACGTTCTTATTTCCCTGATGGCTCGGCGGGATCCAGGTATCGCGTTTATGCACCGCATAGTAACAAGGGGAAAGAAAGATCCGGCAGCGTATATCCGGGCTTACAACGCACTCGACGGGAGTCTGAGTGTGACAGAGGCAGCGAAAATCGCTGGCGTAACGATAGCAACTATGAGTGAGATCCTCCAAGGATGGCGGATGGAGGGGATTATTTACGACGTGAGTGGGACCGCTGGGAAACCTCTGTACAAACGCCTAGTGGTTCTTCCGATAACGCTTCGCGAGCAATAGGAGATCCCGAGATGACTGAACAAGGGGAACATTTAGAGGCTGTTTTCCAGACAATGCTGAAATTGCTCGCCGCACAGGTCGTTAATGGCAAGTCTCTAACGGAGAGCATCGTGCTACTCGACCGGCTGGGCGTCGAGCGATCAATTATCGCCGAAGTCTTAGACACGA
>DASRHH010000163.1:0-21771 GCA_035650635.1 Dehalococcoidia bacterium
GGTTACGTCAGCAACTTCAACGAGGCGTTCGACAAGTACCTCAATCGCAACGGCCCAGCCTATGTTGAGCGCGAAAAGATGACCCCGGAAGAGGTCATCGCGCTGCTCCGTAGCGTTGGCGGGCTGCCCGTCCTCGCGCACCCCAAGGACCTACAGGGCCTCGACGAGTTGCTGGTCGCCTGGGAGGCGGCGGGTCTCGCCGGCATGGAAGTCTACTACCAGGACTACAACGACGAGCAGATCGCGCGCCTGAAGGCCCTGGCCGACCGCAACAAACTGATACCTCTCGGCGGCAGCGATTACCACGGCCTGGGCGGCATCCACGAGCGCGAGCCCGGCAACATCCCGCTGCCGGAAGAGCCCGTGCAGCGCCTCTTCACCCTGGCGAAAGAGCGTGGCGTTGCCCACCGCACAGAGCCAGCTACCCCCAACTAATACCTTGGCCACAGAGATGCGCTGCGCCCGCCACCCGCAGGTGGAGACGGGCCTGGCCTGTGGGCGTTGCGGCACGCCTATCTGCCCGCGCTGCGCCGTCATGACGGACGTCGGCGCGCGCTGTCCGGACTGCGCACCCAGCCGGCCGCTGCCCCAGCTGGAGGTGTCGCCGAAAATAGCCCTGCGCGGCATAGCCGCCTCAGGGGTCGCCGGCCTCGTCCTGGGCGCCATCTGGTCGGTTATCGTGCCGCCGGGCGTCACAGGCATTGGGTTCTTCGGGTTGATCCTGGCGTTCGGCCTCGGCTACGTCATCGCCACCGCCGTCTACGAGTCGACGAACCACAAGAGCGGGCCGATTCTACAGGGCATCGCAGTGCTGGGAGTGGCGGTGGCTTACCTGACGCGCAACCTGGTAGCCGGCGAAGGCCTGATAGCGGGCGATGACACGGTAGGCTACATCTTCGCGGTCATCGCTGCCGTGATTGCTTTCGTGCGGTTGCGCTACTGACCGCTAGGCCCAGCGCATGAAGACGGCCGTCAGGATCAGGCCACCGATCACGACGAAGATCGTCGCGGCGATGCGGCGCAGCTCCGTCAGCACATAGCGGTGGTCACGCGTGATGTGGCGGATGACCGGGCCGGGAGCCGGGCGCTCCGGAGCAGTTGCGGTAGCGACAGCCGCCGGCACGACCTGCACCCTGGCAGCCGGTTCGGGCTCCGCGAGAGCCTCGGCGTTCGCCTCGATCTGAGGGTCCTCCGGTGTGATGACCGGCAGGACAGGTCGTGGTCCCTTACGGGCTCGGCGGCGGGTTTGACGCTTGGGCAAACGGCTCCTTTACTCGGCGGCGATAGGTGCATTATAACCAACCCATCTGGCTGGGCCAACGAAGCTTGATTTGCGCCTGTCCAGAGCACAAAATGGAGACACGGCCCCGTGGTGTAGCGGTTAACATGCCACCCTGTCACGGTGGAGATCGTGGGTTCGAATCCCATCGGGGTCGCCAGCCAAATGCGATGCGTCTCCCCGCCGGGAGGCGTTTTCTTATAGCCGCCGCATGAAGACCAGCCGCTCCTCGCTGCGCGAGGTGGCAGCCGTCTTCCTCAGGCTGGGCGTCATCGGCTTCGGCGGGCCGGCAGCGCACATCGCGCTGATGCGACAGGAGCTGGTCGCACGCAAGCACTGGCTGAGCGACGAGCACTTCCTCGATATTCTCGGCGCCACCAACCTCATCCCTGGCCCCAACTCCACCGAGGTCGCGATCCACATCGGCGCCGTACGAGCGGGCTGGCGCGGCCTGGTCGCCGGTGCCTGCTTCATCCTGCCGGCCATGCTCATCGTCATGGGCTTCGCCTGGGCCTACACGGCCTACGGATCGACTCCGGAGATCCGTTGGCTGCTCTACGGCATCAAGCCTGTCATCATCGCCGTGGTCCTGCAGGCGCTCTTCGGACTGGCGAGGCCGGCCGCCAAGAATCTCTTGCTGGTCGCGCTGGGGGTCGCAGTGTTCGCGCTCTATCTGGCCGGCGTCAACGAGCTGCTGCTACTGTTCGGTGGGCCGGCGCTGGTGTTGCTCATCGTGGGCGGCCGGCGCCTCGCACCAAGGCTGCGATCGGCGGTGGTTGCGCTGCCGCTGGCTCTGCCGGCGCTGGCGGTAGCGCTGAGCAACCCGGTGGCAAAACCGGCCGATTACAGCTCCGGTACCCTCTTCCTGACGTTCCTCAAGATCGGCTCTGTCCTCTACGGCTCCGGCTACGTTCTACTGGCGTTCCTGCGCAACGACTTTGTGGTGCGGCTGCACTGGCTGACTGACCAGCAGCTGCTGGACGCCGTAGCAGTCGGCCAGGTCACGCCGGGCCCCGTCTTCACCACGGCGACTTTCATCGGCTTCGTGCTGGGCGGCGTCCCTGGCGCTCTGCTGGCAACGCTGGCGATCTTTCTGCCGTCGTTCGTCTTCGTGGCGCTACTACAGCCACTGCTGCCGCGACTACGCAGCTCGACGTTGACGGCGCCGTTGCTGGATGCCGTCAACGTCGCTGCGCTCGGTCTGATGGCCGGCGTTACCGTCACCCTGGCGCGCGACGCCATCGTAGACGCACCGACGGCGCTGGTGGCCACGGCGGCGGCCGTCTCGCTCATCGGCTTCCGCGCCAATTCTGCCGTCGTCATCGCCGGCGGTGCGCTCTTCGGCATAGTCTATCGAGCGGTGATCTAGCAGGCTGCGCTTTTCGCAAGTATTTTCGCTCTGGCAAATAGGAGAAACTCCCGCAAGAGTCGTATACTGTCCGCATTCAAGGCAGAAATGAATCCTTCCGGCTAACTTCAAAGGCAGGTGGACATGGCTACGCAAACGAAGCTCGTCAACGCGGAGCAGGCCCTGGTCAGTCGCAGCGCTTACGTCGACCGCGACGTCTACGATCTGGAGCTGGAGCGCATTTTCGCCCGCACCTGGCTCTATCTCTGCCACGAGTCCGAGATCCCCAACCCCGGCGATTTCTTCACGACGACGATGGGCGAAGACCCCGTCATCGTCATCCGCGACAGCTCCGGCAAGGTCAACGCCTTCATCAACTCCTGCCGCCATCGCGGCATGAAGGTCTGCCGTGCCGACCAGGGCAACGCCGCCTCCTTCACCTGTGCTTACCACGGCTGGACCTACGGCAACGATGGCAAGCTCATTGGCGTGCCGAATTTCCAGGACGCCTACTTCGAGCAGCTGGACATGGAGCAGTGGGGCCTGGTGCCGGTCGCACAGGTCGATAGCTATCGCGGGCTAATCTTCGGTAACTTCGACCCCAAGACGATGTCACTGGCCGATTACCTGGGCGACATGGCGTTCTACCTCGACACGTTCCTCGACCGCCGCGAGGGCGGCTCCGAGGTAGTGCCGGGCATCCAGAAGTGGATCATCCCTTGCAACTGGAAGTTCGCCGCCGACAACTTCTGCGGCGACAACTACCACGTCCAGACCACTCACCTCTCGCCGATCATCACCGGCTTTATGGGCAGCTCCGACCGCATTGACATCCCGGCCGGCCGCACCGCGACAACGGAGAACGGCCACGGCATCGGCATCTTCCCACAGGGCTTGATCAACTTCCCGGAGCCGGAGCTCACTGCCTACATGAATGAGGTCGCAGTAGAGAAGCTGCAGCGGCACGGGCCCGTCAAGGGCAACATCTGGCCGGTGAACGGCACAGTCTTTCCGAATTTCTCCTACGTGCTATTGGAGCCGATGTCCACGATCCGCGTCTGGCATCCACGTGGCCCCAACGCCATCGAGATCTGGTCCTGGGCCATCGTCGACAAAGTGGCGCCGCCCAGCATCAAGTCGCTGCTGGCGGCCTACTGCGTCCGCGGCCAGGCCGGCCCGGCCGCGACCTTCGAGCAGGACGACGGCGAGAACTGGAACCAGTGCACGGAGAGCAGCCGCGGCCACTTTGTGAAGACACTGCCCTTCAACTACGAGATGGGCCAGGGCCACGAGCACCGCGACGAGGATCTGCCAGGCATGATCGCTGATATGCCAAACGAGAACAATCAGCGCAACTTCTACCGCGCCTGGCACGACTTGATGACGCGCGAGGAGCCGCCTGAATCTGAGCTTAGGCCAGACCCTTGATCGCCCAGGCGCGGGCGATCAGCGGGATCGACCCGTCATCCGCGATGGGTAAGGCGGCGCGGATGCGCTCGCGCAAAGCCGCACGCCGATCCTCGTCTAACGACATCGCGTAGCCGGGAGCAGGCCCCTGGGCGCCCAGGAAAGGCTGCCAGTAATCGTCGAAGTCACGGAAGTGAGTCGGCACGTCGATGGCCGTCGTGGCAACATTGCCGAGGCCGGCGGCGCGAAACAGATCTCCCAGCGACTGCGGGTTGCAAATTGGGAAGCGCCGGCCCTCGTCCAATTCGATCGCGGCCGGATCGATCTGGCCGGCGGCGTCCCAGAAGTAGCGCATTAGCTCCATCTTCCCGGCATAGTCCCAGACGTAGATCGCGACGGTCCCGCCTGGCCGCGTCACCCTCATCATCTCCGTGAGGCCTGCCGGAGAGTCGGCGAGAAAGTTGAGGACGAGGCCGGAGACCACGGCGTCGAAGCTGCCGTTCGGAAAGTCGAGGCTCTGTGCATCGCCGACCGCAAAGCTGGCCGACGGCCCGCCCAGGTGCTCATGGGCATAGGCCACGTACCCCTCCGAGGGATCGATGCCGGCCAGGCTGGACGGCGCTGCCAGGTCGAGGACCGCCCGCGACAGAGCCCCCGTGCCGCAGCCGACGTCCAGCCAGCGTGCACCGCCGGGAAGGTCGAGCCACCTCACGAATTCGGTCGCCACCAGACGGCTCCAACGCCCGACATACGGCTCGTAGAGGTCGCCGCTGGCCCAGATGCTCATGGCCAGACCAGTCTAACGGGCGCTCATGCCGGTCGTCTTTCCCAAATCTTCGCCTTTTCCGCTAAGATTCTAATCTTTCCTTAAGCGGCCTTTAACATGTCGCACCTAACATGCCTCCTATGACAAGCGAGTCCGGCACGACAGCGCAGCCTGCGCGGCACGGTCTAAACCGTCGCGATTTCTTGCGCCTGAGCGCGATGGGATCGGCCACGGCCGTCGTCTTCGCGGCCTGCTCCGGCGGCTCATCAACGCCGGCTAACGGACCCACGACGGCCGGCGCCGCTCGGGTGCCGTTCCCGGACAGCGAGCGCGTCCGCGTCCAGCACCTGCTGCGCCGCGCAGGCTTCGCCCCCAGCGAGTCAGAGGTGCAGGCAGCGCTGGCGCTCGGTCGCGATAAGCTGGTCGACGCACTGCTCAACCCGGCCGCTGGTACGGACGGTCTGCCAGCCGAGCTGCGGACGCTAACGGTCAGCGACGCCACCAAACCGGAGGACCTGGTCCTCTGGTGGCTGCGTCGCATGACCACGACCCAGCAGCCAGCTGTCGAAAAGCTCACCTTCTTCTGGCACGGCCTGCACACCAGCGGCCTCGATAAGCTGGGCGTACGCGGCGTTGGCTCGCTTTACAACCAGAACGTCTTCCAGCGGCAGACCGCCTACGGACGCTTCGCGGACATCCTCAAGGGCATCTCCCGCCAGCCAGCGATGATGATCTACCTGGACCTGCAGACCAGCGTCGCTGCGCACCCCAACGAGAACTTCGCGCGGGAGCTGATGGAGCTCTTCTCCATGGGCCCCGGCAACTACAGCGAGGACGACGTCCGCGCCGCCGCCCGCGCGTTCACCGGCTACAGCATCGACCGCCCCAGCCAGGGCTACGTCTTCCGGCCGGTTCTGCATGATAACGGGTCGAAGACGTTCCTCGGCCAGACCGGCAACCTCTCCGGCGACGACGTTATCGACATCATCCTCAAGCAGCCTGCGACGCCGAAGTTCCTGGCGGGCAAGCTCTGGAGCTTCTTCGCCTACGACAACCCGGACGAGGCGACCCTGGCGCCGCTAGTGCAGGCGTTCAACGCCTCCAGCGGCGACGTGCGAGCGATGCTGAAGGCGCTCTTCACTCACCCGGCCTTCTACAGCGATACCGCTTACCGGGCGCAGATAAAGAGCCCGCTGGACCTGGCCGTCGGCGCAGCCCGGCAGCTGGGTCTGGCGGGAACAGCGCCCCTGCTGGGCCGCTGGCTGCGCGCCCTGGGCCATGTGCCGTTCAACCCGCCCAACGTCGCGGGCTGGCCAGGCGGACCTGCCTGGCTGACCAGCGGCTCACTGTTGAGCCGCGCCAACACCGTGAGCAGCCTGCTGGCGCCCGCACGAGGCGCTGGAGCCACCGCTCAGCTCGATGTCGACCGCTATCTCCAGACCTACAACCTGACCACCGCCGGGCAGCTGGTCGACCATTTCCTGCTGCTGATGGCGGACGGCCAGGTGACGCCGGAAAGCCATGCAGCCATCGTCGACTACGTTAGCGGTAGTCAGGGCGCATCCCTTTCGCTGGGCGGGCTGAGCGGGGCCGAGCGGGCGCGCCGCGTCCAGGGCGGCCTCTACCTGATTATGGCCGGGCCGGAGTACCAGCTGGCCTAGCGGAAGGAGCGCTGGATATGCTAACCAGACGCAGTTTCATCCAGGGCAGTGCTCTCGTCAGCCTGGGGGCGCTGGTGCCGCCGATCTTCCGGCAGGCCGCCGCCGTCAGGCTGCTGGACGGCGTGGCCTACGCGGCCACGCTTACCCGCACGCTGATCATCGTGCAGCTGGCTGGCGGCAACGACGGGCTTAACACGGTCGTTCCGCTGGCGGACGGAGCCTATCGCTCGGCCCGCCCCAAGCTGGCCGTCCCGGAAGACACGGTTCTGCGCCTGAACGAAAGGGCCGGCCTCCACCCCAACCTGGCGCCGCTGCTGCCGCTCTGGCAAGCTGGACAGCTGGCGATCGTCGAGGGCGTGGGCTACCCGAACCCCAACCTCTCGCACTTCGTATCGATGCACGTCTGGCAGACGGCTGATCCCGAGGGTAAGGCGCGCGACGGCTGGGCCGGCCGCTACCTGGCCGACATCGAGAAGCAGCAACACGATCCCTTCCACGGCTTCAACGTCGGCACCGGCATGGCGCCAGAGATGAACGCGAATGGCACCGCCTCCATCGCGGCCAACAGTGCCGAGGACTACTCGCTGCAGACCGGCAGCCGCGATCCAGCCGACGACCAGAAGCGCGAGCAGACGCTGCTCAAGCTCTACGAGAGCTATCCCCGCGAGGCCTCCTACGGCGCCCTCCTGGAGACCACCGTCGAGGACGCCATGCAGTCCTCACAGAAGGTGCAGGACGTGAGTTCTGCCTACAAGCCGGCTGTCACCTACCCGGCCGACCGGCTGGGGTCGGCGCTGCAGTTCCTGGCCAGTGTGGTCGTCTCCGGGCAGGAGGTGCGGGTTGGCCACGTGACGCTCGGTGGCTTCGACACGCACTCCCAACAGGCCGCCGATCACGACGCGCTGCTGACCTCCGTGGCGAACGGCCTGACTGCCTTGCAGCAGGACCTGGAGGCGCACGGCAAGGCGGACGACGTGGTGGTCATGACCTGGAGCGAGTTCGGCCGGCGGCCAGGAGAAAACGCCTCGGCCGGCACCGACCACGGCACCGCGGCGCCGCTCTTCGTCCTCGGCAAGCCGGTCAAGGGCGGCTTCTACGGGGAGCCACCGTCGCTCACGAAGCTCGACACCAACGGCAACCTGCAGTTCATCACGGACTTCCGTAGCGTCTACGCCACGCTGCTGGAGAAGTGGCTGCAGGCGGACTCGCGGACGCTGCTCGGCGCGCAGTACCCTCAGCTCGCCTTCCTCTAGCAGTCCGCGCCGCCGTTTGACAACGTCAGGGGCATGTGCTACCCCTGAGACATAATCAACCGTAAGCCGCGTCCAGTCGCCCTTCCCATTCGCCAGCGGGGCGCGACGCAAAAAAATACGCACCCTTGCTTTCTTCCATTACTTGCTTTTTCGTGTATTATCTTGGAAGCAAAATCTCCAGAAGAGAGGGACTATTGATTGGAATACTTTGATTACGCCGCCCCGCAGACCCTAAACGAAGCGCTCAGTCTGCTGGCTAACGCCGGCGATTCCGGGCGCGTGCTCGCCGGCGGCACCGACCTCATCGTCATGATGAGGGGCGGGCGGCGCCACGCCAAGCTCGTCGTCGATGGCAAAGCGATCCCGGAATTGCAGCAGCTCAGCCTCAACGGTGGCCTGACGCTGGGCGCCGCCACCAGCTGCCGGCGCATCTGGGAGAATGACGCGATCTCGCGCGCCTACCCCGCGATCACGGACGCCGCGAGCATCATCGGTGGCATCGCCATTCAGGGTCGCGCCTCTATCGGCGGCAACCTTTGCAACGCCGCGCCCAGCGCGGACAGCATCCCGGCGCTGATCGCACTTGGCGCCACGGCCAACGTCGCCAGCAGCAAGGGCACGCGACAGGTAGCGGTGGAGGAGTTCTGCACAGCGCCTGGACAGACGGTCTTGCAACCCGGCGAGCTGCTGATCAGCATCAGCATCCCCAAGCAGCCGGCGAAGTCCGGCGCCGCCTATATCCGCTTCACGCCGCGCAACGAGATGGACATCGCGGTGGCGGGCGTTGGCGCCTCCGTCGTCCTGGCGCCGGACGGCCAGACCATTCAGTCGGCCCGCATCGCACTGGCGGCCGTCGGCCCGACGCCAATCTTCGCGAAGGAGGCCGGCGATCTGCTGGCCGGCAAGCCCGCGACCGACGAGAACCTGCAGCAAGCAGCCGAAGCAGCCCGCGCGGCGGCCCGGCCGATCACCGACATGCGCGGCACCATCGATCAGCGCAAGCACCTGGTGGGAGTACTGACGGTTCGCACGCTAAAGAAAGCCATTGAACGGGCGAAAGGAAACTGACGCATGGCAAAGAAAGTACTTGTCGAGTCCACGATCAACCGAGAGCCTATCGAGTTCCTCTGCGAGCCGCGGCAGAGCCTGCTGGAGATCCTGCGGGACGTCCTGCTGCTCACCGGCGCCAAAGAGGGCTGCAACGACGGCAACTGCGGCGCCTGCAACGTCCTCCTGGACGGAGTCCTGGTGGACTCCTGCTGCGTGCTGGGCGTTGAGGCGCAGGGCAAGACAATCGAGACGGTGGAAGGCATGGGCCGCGCCGATGCCCTCCATCCGCTGCAGCAGGCTTTCCTGGAGCTGACCGGCATGCAGTGCGGAATCTGCACGCCGGGCTTCCTCATCTCCAGCAAGGCCCTGCTGGCCAAGAACCCCAGGCCCACCGAACCGGAGATTCGCTTGTGGCTGGCCGGCAACCTCTGCCGCTGCACCGGCTATGACAAGATCATCAAGTCCGTGACCCAGGCCGCCGAAGTTATGCAGGCGCAGCCGGCACGGGCTCGATAGAGACGGAGGAAAAGATGGCAATCGCTGATCAGCCTCAGTATCGGGTAATCGGGACCAACCGCATCCGGCCAGACGGCCTGGACAAGGTGACCGGTCGCGCCCAGTTCGGCGACGACTTTCACCTACCCGGCATGCTGCACGGCCGCATCCTGCGCAGCCCGCACGCCCATGCGCGCATCAAGCGCATCGATGTCAGCCGCGCCCTGGAGCTACCCGGCGTGCGCGCCGTGGCGACAGCCCAGGACATCCCGCCAGTCCCGGAGAAGCTAACCGCCTCCGGCGAGGCCGGCCTGGTCAACATGCAGGACGTGGCCGATAACCTCCTGGCGCGCGACAAGACGCTCTATCACGGCCACCCGGTGGCGGCCGTCGCGGCGGATAGCCCGCACATCGCCGAGGAAGCGCTCAACCTCATCGCCGTCGAGTACGAGGTGCTGCAGCCGGTGATGAGCCCGACGGACGCCCTCCGCGAAGACGCGCCGGTCATCCACGAAAAGCTGATCCCCGGCTCCTTCATCATGAAGACCGAGAAAGTCGCGCCGAACGCCGGCCGCCTGCAGCTGAAGATCGGCGACGTCGATGCCGGCTTCGCCGAGGCTGACTTCGTCGTCGAGCGCGAGTTCACGACCGCGATGGTGCACCAGGGCTACATCGAGAGCCACAACGCTACCGCAATCTGGGACGAGCAAGACAACATCACCATCTGGACCAGCACCCAGGGCGCCTTCACCATCCGCGACCTCACCGCCGGCATCCTCCAGGTGCCGCAGTCCAAGGTCAAGGTCATCCCCATGGAGATCGGCGGCGGCTTCGGCGGCAAGGACATGACCTTCTTCGACCCGGTCGCCGCTATCCTCTCGAAGAAGACAGGCCGGCCGGTCAAGATCATCATGAACCGCGCCGAGGTACTGCGGGCCACCGGCCCCAGCTCCGGCACTTACATGAAGATCAAGATGGGCGCCAAGAAGGACGGCAGCATCACCGCCGCGGACCTCTGGTTCGCCTTCGAGGCCGGGGCCTACTCCGGCGGGCCCATCGCGCCGGCGTCCCTGACCTCTGTGACGCGCTACAACATCCCGAACGCCCGCTTGGAAGGCTACGACGTCGTCGTCAACAAGCCGAAGGTGCGCCCCTACCGGGCGCCTGGCTCCACTCAATCGCAGTGGGCCGTCGAATCGGTTATCGATGAGCTGGCCGAGAAGGTCGGCATGGACCCGGTAGACTTCCGCCTGAAGAACGTCGCCAAGGAGGGCGACCGCACCATGGTTGGCATGCCTCTGCCGCGTATTGGCGGAGTGGAGGTGCTGGAGGCAGTCAAGAACCACCCGCACTACAAAGCGCCGCTGGGCGGCCCCAACCGCGGGCGCGGTGTGGGCTTTGCCTTCTGGTTCGGGGCCGGCATTATGTCGAGCTGCCATATCGCAGTTAACTCCGACGGCACCGTCAACATCTCGACCGGCAGCTGCGACCTCAGCGGCACCCGCATGACCCTGGCGATGCAGGCCGCCGAGACCCTGGGTATTGATCCAGAGGACATCGATTGCATCGTGGCCGACACTGACTCAGTGGGTTATACCTTCCAGTCCGTCGGTAGCCGCACCACCTTCGCCACCGGCTGGGCGGTGATCCAGGCCTGCCAGGATATCATCAAGCAGATGACCGAGCGCGTCGCCAAGATCTGGGATACGACGGAGGAGAACGTCTGGTTCGCTAACGGCACGTTCCGTAGCAAGTCCGACATGTCCAAGGAGATGACGTTCAAGGAGAACGCTGAGATGATGCTCGCTACCGGCGGGCCAATCGTCGCCAGCGCCAGTGTCGACCCCAAGGGCGTGGGCCCGCAGGTCGCCGCTAACATCATCGACGTCGAAGTCGACCCGGAGACCGGCAAGGTTGAGATTATCCGGGCCACGGCCATCCAGGACGCAGGCAAGGCGATCCACCCGGACTACGTGGCCGGCCAGATGCAGGGCGGCCTGGTCCAGGGCGTCGGCTGGGCGCTCAACGAGGAGTACTGGTACGACTCCGAGGGCCACATGGTCAACGCCAGCCTCCTGGACTACCGCATGCCAACTTCGCTGGACGTCCCGATGATCGACACCGTTATCATTGAAGTGCCGAACCCCGGCCACCCCTACGGCGTTCGAGGCGTCGGCGAGGTGAGCATCGTGCCGCCGCCGGCCGCTGTCGCTAACGCTATCCACAACGCGATCGGGGTGCGCATGAGCAAGCTGCCGATGAACCCGGGTAACGTCCTGGAGGCCCTCTGGGAGCAAAAGGGCAAGTAAGCACGGGGTGAGGACGTGGCGACGGTCTGGATACCCGCTGCCTGGCAGGATCACACCGGCGGCAAGCAGCTGATCCAGATCCCCGGCGCCACGATACGGCAGATCATCAATAACCTGGACGCCGCTTACCCCGGCATGAAAGAGCTGCTTATGGAAGATGGAGCCATTAAGCCGGACATTGCGGTGGCAGTAGATGGGGAGTTGGCACGGCTGGGCCTCCTGGAAGACGTTGGCGAAAATAGCGAAGTTCAGTTTCTGCCGGCCATCGCCGGCGGCTAGCCCGCAAGAGCGGTCAAGCGGCCAAAAGGAGAGGAGACAACGAATATGGCGGACAAACCTGCTATTGCCATCAGCATCGGTGACCCGGCAGGCATTGGCCCGGAGGTAGTGACCAAGGCCCTGGCCACGGGCGAGGTGCACCAACTCTGCCGGCCCGTCCTCATCGGCAGCGCCTATGCGATCGAGCAAGCAGTGAACCTGATCAAGGCGCCCCTCACCGTCCGCAAGGTCGAGTCCGCGGACGGCGCCGCGACCGACCCCAAGGTGCTGGACATCATCGACCCGGGGAACCTGCGCAACGAGGACATTCAGCTCGGCGTCGCCTCGGCTGCCTGCGGCAAGGCCGTCTCCGAGTGGATCCAGATCGCCGGACGGCTCGTCACTGAAGGCAAGGCCGTCGGCTCGGTGATGGCCTCAATCAACAGCGATTCCTTCCGGATGGCCGGCGTCAACGCCGGCGGCGGTTCTGACGAGGGCTCCTACCTCTTCCTCCTCAACGGCCCGCTGCGCGTCGTCCATCTGACGGACCACGTGCCGGTAAAGGAAGCTGTCGGCAAGGCCACAAGGGAGAACATCCTTAAGCTAGCGACCATCCTCAACGAGGCGATGGCCAGGTGGGGCATCCCGAACGCTCGCATCGCGCTGTCCGGCCTCAACCCGCATGCCCACGGCGACGAAGACCACGACATCCTGGCGCCGGCAGTCGAAGAGGCCCGCAAGATGGGCATCAACATCACCGGCCCCATCTCCCCGGACACCGTCTTCCGCCAGTGCGTCGAAGGCATTTACGACGTTGTTATCGCCATCTTCCACGACCAGGGCCACGTGGCGATCAAGACCTGGCGCTTCGAGGGCACGGTTTCGATCAGCCTCGGCCGGCCGCAGTTCGGCACCTCGGTGGCGCACGGCACCGCCTTCGACATCGTCGGCAAGGGTATCGCGGACCACACAGCGATCCTCAACGCGATGAAGCTGACCGCGACGATGGGCTCTGGCGCGGGCTTCCCCAAGAGCTAGGTCAGCGACCAAAAGCTAAAGGGGGAGAAGCTGACCGCGACGATGGGCTCTGGCGCGGGCTTCCCCAAGAGCTAGCGCCGCAACTGGAAAACCTAAGGGGCCTGCCGTTGGCAGGGGCCTGCCGTTGGCAGGTCCCTGGCCTTTGCCAGGTTTTACCGGCGTTCATGCGCCCTTAACAGGCCGTTTACGTCAACAGGCTAAGATCGTATCTGGTGAGGGGCTTCAGCTCGGCTCCCACGGAAGAATGCCTGACGCTTCCAGCGATTCCGCAACCTGGAAGGGGTAAAATGATGGACAAGAGTAGTACCACCACACCCACGAAGATCGCCATGGATGAAGTGCGAGGGAGCAGCAAGGTCCGCGAGGAGATAGAGGCGCCGGCGGTGTCGCCAGCGCCTAGCAACATCAGCGACCCGCCAGAGGACGCAGTCGTCAGGCTGCAGGAACTCAGCCTCTGGTACGGCAGCCGGCAGGCGCTTGCCGAAATTAGCATGAGCTTCCCGATCAACCGCGTCACGGCCCTGATCGGGCCTTCGGGCTGCGGCAAGAGCACGCTGCTGCGCTGCCTCAACCGTATGAATGACCTCATCCCCCACGTCCGCACCAGCGGGCGTGTCGAGTATCACGGGGTCAACATCTATGACAGCGACATCGACGCTGTTGAGGTGCGCCGCTGCATCGGCATGGTGTTCCAGAAGGCGAACCCGTTCCCCATGAGCGTCTACGAGAACGTCGCCTTTGCGGCGCGCGTTACCGGCCATCGCAAGAACATCAACCAGCTGGTGGAGCGCTCCCTCAAGCAGGCTGCGCTCTGGGGCGACGTGCAGAACGACCTCAAGAAGTCCGGCCTGGCGCTCTCCGGCGGCCAACAGCAGCGTCTCTGCATCGCGCGGGCGCTGGCCGTTGAGCCGGACCTCATACTCATGGACGAGCCATGCTCGGCGCTGGACCCCATCGCGACGCTGAAGATCGAGGACCTCATTCGGGAGCTGGCCAAGGAGTTCACGATCGTCATCGTGACTCATAACATGCAGCAGGCCGCCCGCGTCTCAGATTACACGGCCTTCATACTGGCGGACGAGAATGGGCCGGGCAGGGTCATCGAATATGGCGTGACCGGTGAGATCTTCACCAATCCACGTGATAAGCGAACGGAGGACTACATTACGGGGCGCTTCGGTTAGGACCGGCAGCGTTTGCGTCCGGTGCTAGAATAGCGGCACGAGAGGACGGTAGGGAAAATGACGAGGGTCGCATTCGAACGGCAGCTGAACGAGCTCCAGGAGGACCTCCTGGTCATGGCGAACATGGTGGAGAGCGCCATTTCGCGCTCCATCGATGCTTTGCGCAACCGCGATATTGAGCTGGCCCACGTTATCATCGCCGACGACCAGAAGATCAACAGCAAGCGGTACGCCATTGAGGAAAACTGCCTGGAGATCATGGCGACGCAGCAGCCGCTGGCCAGCGACCTGCGAATCATCGTCGCCGTGTTACACATCACCGTCGACCTTGAGCGCATGGCCGACCACGCGGAAGGCATTGCGCGGATCGCCATCATGCTGGCAGACGAGCCGCCGCTCAAGCCCTACATCGATATCCCGCGCATGGCGGAGGTCGCCAACCGCATGCTGCTGAGCAGTGTGGAAGCGTTCAAGCATCGTGACGCCGACCTGGCGCGGCAGATCTGCACCCAGGACGACGAGGTCGACGCCCTTTACGATCAGGTCTACCGGGAACTGATCACCTTCATGATCCAGGACCCCAAGACCATCCAGCGCGCCACGTGGCTCCTTTGGGTCGCCCACAACCTTGAGCGCATCGCGGACAGAGTGACGAACATCTGCGAGCGCGTGGTCTACCTGGTAGAGGGCCACGTGCAAGAGCTCAACGTCTCCAAGTACTAGCCTCTCCCATTAACGCCCGCTCATTCTGAGCCCATAGAAGGATGGATGCCTGTCTCTTGTCACCCGGAGCAATAGCAAAGGGTCTAGACTCTTCACTTGCGTCCAGAATGGCAGCCTCCGGGCAGCTTCGCCGGCGTCCTTGCCCAGCCTTCAGGCTGGGGTGTCTCCTGCCAGCGCTGTTGCTTGGCTGACTGCGGCAGGTACAATGGGCACGGCGCCCTCGGGCCGCCCAAGCGTCCGGACAGGAGGATCAGCTTTCCGATGCCATTCGCCCAGATCACGGGTTGGGGTATGTACGTACCGCCCAAGGTCGTGACCAACGATGACCTTGTGGCGAGCGGCCTCGACACCTCGGACGAGTGGATCACCAGTCGCACTGGCATCAAACAGCGCCACCTGATCGCCCAGGGCGAGGCCACCTCTGACCTGGCGCTGCGCTCGGCGCGCCAGGCCCTCAAGATCGCCAACACCAATCCACGCGACCTCGACCTCATCATCGTCGCGACCTGCTCGCCGGACCACTTCCTACCCTCTACAGCCTCGATCGTCCAGGATAAGCTCGGCGCGACGCGCGCCGGCGCCATGGACCTTAACGCGGCCTGCGCCGGCTTCGTCTACGGTCTCATCCTGGCGACCGGCCAGATCGAGGCGCGCCGCTGCAAGCGAGTGCTGGTGGTCGGCGCCGATGCGCTGTCGATTTATGTCAACTGGAACGACCGCTCGACCTGCGTGCTCTTCGGTGACGGCGCAGGCGCTGTCGTCCTGGAGACGAGCGATGAGCCGGGGGTACTGGCGACGTCGATGGGCTCCGATGGCTCCGGCGCCAAGCTGCTGCAGGTGGAAGCCGGCGGCAGCCGCCTGCCCTACAGCCGCGAGGGGCCCGGCAGCAACGACCACTACCTAACAATGGACGGCGCTCAGGTCTTCCGCTTCGCGACGCAGATCATGGGCAAGGACGCCGAGAAGGTCATCGAGGGCTCAAACCTCGAGAGCGAGGACGTCGACCTGTTCATCCCGCACCAGGCTAACCAGCGCATCATCGATACGGCGGCCAAGCGGCTGAAACTGGACCCCGAGAAGGTCTTCACCAACCTGGACGCCTACGGCAACACCTCAGCGGCCTCAATCCCGATCGCTATCTGCGAGGCGCTGGAGCAGGAGCGCATCAAACCGGGCAACCACGTGGTGCTGACCAGCTTCGGGGCCGGCCTGGCCTGGGCCTCCGCGGTCATCCGCTGGGGACAGGCTCAGCCCGCCTCGAGATCGGCGGTGGGCCGGTTGACGCGCGGCATCGAATACCGGCTCAGCCGCCTCGGCTCGCGCTTACGACGCCTGAGCCGCAAGCTGCCCGGCTCGCGCTAGCCGCGGAAGACCAGGCCGCCGTCCACGGTAATGCACTGACCGTGGACGAACTTTGCGTCATCTGAGGCGAGGAAGGCCACTACTCCTGCCAGATCGTCCGGCTCCACGTTGCGCCCCAGAGCGATAGGCTTGGCGTAGTTGTCACGCACCTCCTGTGGCATCTTCCCCGTCACGGCATCGGACATCGTCAGGCCGGGCGCGATCGCGTTTACGCGCACCTGTTTCGGTCCCAGCTCCTTCGCCAGGGATGTCGTGAGGCCATAGATTGCCGCCTTCGATACAACGTAGTGGCAGAGGTTAGGGACACCCATCATCCAGGTGCTGGATGAGATGTTGATGATGCTGCCGGTTCCCCTGCCCTCCATGTGCGGCACAGCCGTCTTGATACAGAGCCATGGCCCTTTCACGTTGATCGCCATCACCTTATCCCACTCCTCCACGGAGATCTGGTCGTAAGGCTGGTTCTTCAGGCCGCCAAAGAGGGCCGCGTTGTTGACGAGGACGTCGATACGGCCGAAGCGTTCCATCGTGCGGTCGATCATCTCCTGCACGCTTTCCTCGTTGGCGACATCGGTCTTGAGGCCGAGCGCTTCGCTGCCGGTATCGATGATCTCGCGGGCGGCTGGCTCGGCGTCCAGGATGTCGGTTAGTACGACGGAAGCGCCTTCGGCTGCCAACCGGCGGGCGTAGACCCGTCCGATGCCTTGTGCAGCTCCGGTCACTATAGCCACGCGATCGCTCAGTCGCATTGGTCCTCCTTGCGCAAAAGCCCGCAAAGGGCGGGGAAGGTGGCTAGAGACTAGCTTTGGCGGAGAAGAATGTCAAGGTGCTTAACGTAGTGTTAAAAAACTGGAAACCCGCGCGAAACATGCCGGAGCGATACTGAGGTTGGTTGAGGCGGGAGCTGTCTCCCTCCCCAGCTCTCGCCTCGACCCGCTAGTTCAGCCGTCTGCCCCAGTGAACGGCAACTGTCCCCAAACCCAACTTGCGATAGCGCACGTCCTGCAGTCCGGCCTGCGACAGCAGGCGTGATAGGCCCTCCGCGTTGGGGAAGCCAGTCAACGAGTTGCGCAGGTAGTCGTAGGCTTGTCGGTCGCCGCTCAGCGTGCCGGCCAGCGGCGGCAGCAGGCGCTGGAAGTAGAGCCGGTAGCCGGCGCCAATGAGACCGCTGCCCGGGTGCGTGATATCGAGGCAGGCGAGGCGGCCGCCCGGCCGCAGGACACGGATCATCTCGCGAAAGCCGCCCGGCAGGTCCACCAGGTTGCGCAAGAGGAAGGCGCTGGTCACGCAATCGAAGCTGTTGTCCGGAAAAGGCAGGCGCAGGGCGTCTGCTATCAGCCAATGCAGCCGACGCTGACTCCCCAGCTTGCGACGGCCGACATCCAGCATCGCCGGCGAGAAGTCAGCCGCGACGATGCTATGGGCGCCGGCCCGCAGCAGCTGGCGCACCAGCTCGCCGGTCCCGGCGCCGACATCGAGCGCATTGGCGCCGGCCGGCTGCACCAGCCGGGCGGTGAGGCGACGCCAGCCGGTGTCCATGCCGCCCGTCATCACGTGGTTGATGACGTCGTAGCGCGAGAAGATACGCCCGAACATGCGCTGGATCTGGCGAGCTCGCTGCGAGTCTGATTCCTGGATTGCGCTACCTCCGCTTGGTCCAAGCCCGTCCCATACTAGCGCGACGCTGTTTTAGAAGCGACCACGACCCCTTTGCGCGGCGCCGCTGCCTGCGCTACCCTCTAACCGATATGGCGGGCAGAACGCTTCCCGCACCGACCTCCGCCTGGGGCGCCTGGTACCTGGCGGCGCGTCCCGCCACGCTCTCAGCGGCTGTCAGCCCGGTGCTGGTCGGCACGGCAGGCGCAGCGGCGCGCGATCACTTCCGTCCGGCCGTCTTCATCGCCGCCCTCAGCGCCTCGATCCTCATCCAGATTGGCTCCAACCTGGCGAACGACGTCTTCGACTTCGAGAAGGGGGCCGACACGGAGTCGCGCCTGGGCCCACCCCGCGTCACCGCGACTGGCGTGATGACGCCGCAGCAGGTGCGCAACGGCATGCTGCTGGCATTCGGCGGCGCGGCGGCCATTGGCGTGTACCTCAGCATCGTCGGCGGCTGGCCGATCCTTGCCATCGGCGCCATCTGCATCCTCTTCGCGGTGCTCTATACCGGCGGGCCCTACCCCCTCGGTTACTACGGCCTCGGCGACGCCGCCGTGTTCGTCTGCTTCGGGATGCTCGCCGTCCTCGGGAGCTACTACCTGCAGGCGGATGGCCTGAACGCTGTCGCCTGGGGTGCGGTGATACCGGTGGGCTTCATCGTCACCGCGATCCTCGTCGTCAACAACCTGCGCGACATCGAGACTGATCGCGAGGCCCACAAGCACACCCTCGGGGTGCTGCTGGGCGACCATCTGACGCGAGTCGAGTACGCGGTGTTGATTATCGGGGCCTATCTCTCGATGCCCCTGCTGATGGCGGCCGGCTCCGGCCCCTGGGTCTGGCTAAGCTGGCTCAGCCTGCCGCTGGCGCTCCCCGATCTGCGGGCGGTCATCGGCGGGACGAAAGGCCGCGCGCTCAACCCGGTGCTCAAGCACACCTCGCGGCTACACCTGGCCTTCGGCGGCCTGCTGGCGTTGGGGCTTCTTCTGGGCGGCTAGCCCAGGCGCTTCTTCAGCCAGGGCGTGACAGTGGGCATGAGGATAATCATGCACAGTCCGAACACCCAGAGACTGCCCCCGATGCGCGCCACCCAGGTGTAATCGCCGCTGAGCAACGTCACCAGCAAGAACGCGAGCGCGGCCAGCAGCGAAAGCGAGGTATAAACGAGCGCTGCGACCCGCTCCGCGCTCGGTCCGTCACGCCTCATGAGAAGCCTCTCGCAAGATTCGTGGCTCCGCGGCCAGCGGTTTCAGCCGGCCCGATGGCGGCTGGCGCTTGATCGGCGGCCGGTAGCCGCGCATGCGCAACGTATTCATTGTCACGGAGAGCGAGCTGGTGGCCATGAGCAGCGCTGCCAGCTCCGGGCTAACGATCTGCGAGACGAACGGGTAGAGGACGCCGGCGCCCAGTGGAATGGCCGCCGCGTTGTAGCCGAAAGCCCAGAACAGGTTCTGCTTGACCAGCCGCATCGTGGCGCGGGCGATTTGCAGCGCCGCGAGGACGTCCAGGATGTCGTCGCGGATGAGGACGACATGGCCCGCCTCACGGGCGACGTCCGTCCCCGAGCCGATCGCCATGCCGACATCGGCCTGGGCCAGCGCTGGCGCGTCGTTGACGCCATCGCCCACCATAGCGACCCGCTTGCCCTGCGCTTGCAGCTGCTTGACCTCCGCCGCCTTGTCCTGCGGCAGCACCTCCGCCAGCACCTGATCGATCCCCAACTGACGGGCGATCGCCTCAGCGGTGCGCCGATTGTCGCCGGTGAGCATCGCCACCTGCAGGCCCATCGTCTTTAGCTCAGCGACCGCACGCGCCGAAGTCTCTTTCAGCGTATCCGCGACGGCAATGACGCCGGCGACGGAGCCAGCGGTCGCCAGGAACATCGCCGTCTTGCCCTCGCCTTCCAATCTTTCCGCATCGTCGAGGACGCCCGAGATGTCGATGCCGCGCGTCGCCATCAGGGCGCGGTTGCCCAGCAGTATCGTCGTGCCGCCGACGCGACCTTCGACGCCGTGGCCGGGCAGTGCTGAGAAGTCAGCGGCTTCCGGCAGCGCGATGCCCTTATTCTGCGCCGCTCGCACGATCGCCTCGCCCAGAGGGTGCTCAGAGCGACGCTCCAGGGCGGCGGCCAGCCGCAGCACTTCGTCCTCAGTCGAGCTCTTAGCAACGATGTCGGTGACGGAAGGCTCACCCCTGGTCAGCGTCCCTGTCTTATCGAGGACGACAACGTCCAGGTTTGCTGTGTTTTCGATGGCATCGGCGCCCTTGAATAGCACGCCGTACTCCGCGCCCTTGCCGGAGCCGGCCATGATTGCGGAGGGCGTTGCCAGGCCCACGGCACAGGGGCAGGAGATGACCAGCACCGTCACGGAGACCAGCAAGGCCATGCCGAAGACCCCCAGGTCCTCCAGCTTGTAGGGCGTCAGCATCAGCCGGCTGTCGGCCGTGAACCAGAGGTCAAAGCCGACGAAAAACCAGAAGAGGAAGACCGCCAGCGCCAGGGCGTGCACCGCCAGGATGAAGTTGCCGGCAACACGGTCTGCGACTGCCTGAATAGGCGCCTTGGTGGTCTGAGCGTCCTCCACCAGACGGATGATCTGCGCCAAAGCCGTATCGGCGCCGACGCGGGTGGCGCGGAAGCGGAAGGCGCCGGTGCGGTTGAGAGTGCCGCCGATAACGGTATCGCCGCCCTGCTTCTCGATAGGCAGACTCTCACCGGTGACCATCGACTCGTCGACAGCGGAATACCCCTCGATCACCACACCGTCGACCGGGATGCTATCGCCGGGCCGCACCGATATGACGTCGCCGATCTCGACCTCGTCGGCCGGAATTTCGATCTCTTCTCCGCCGCGGACGACGCGGGCGCGCTTTGGCTGCAGCTTCATCAGCTTGCGGATCGCCTCGGAGGTGCGGCCGCGCGTCACCGCCTCCAGGTAGCGGCCGAGGATGATGAATGCCGTCAGCAATGCCGCCGCTTCGTAGAAGGTGGCCTTCTCGCCGCCGAAGCCGGCGTTGGGCCAGAACGTGTTGATTACCGCGATGAGGTAGGCTGCCCCGATGCCGGTGGCATAGAGCAGGTTCATATCGGTAAGGCCACGGCGCAGGCCGTTCCAGGCGTTGCTAAAGAACTGGCGCCCCGGCCCGAAGACGATTGGTGTGGTCAGCGCGAAGAGGAAAAGCTTCTCGCCCATGAAGCCCGGCACAATCTTGTCAAGGAGCCAGTAGTCGCGCAGCATGCCCAGCATGACTAACAGCCCCAGCGGCCAGGAGATCAGCAGGTTCGCCAGCTGGCGCCGGATCTCGCGCTGACGCAGCTCCCGCTCGCGGTCCAGCGAGTCCTCGCCCTCGCCCTTCTCCGAGACCTGGTAGCCCAGGTCGCGCAGCGTCTTCTTGATCTCGGCCGCTGAGACCAGCGCCTCCGAGTATTCGACCATCACCGTATCGGTGCCGAGGTTGACCTCGACGGAGGCGATGCCGGGCAGGTCATCGAGAGCGCTCTTGATGATGCCCTCGCAATGACTGCCCATCATGCCGATGACCAACAGCTCTAGCCGCGACCACGGCACCTCGTAGCCGATCGCCTGTACGGCGTTTGCCATGTCCAGCACGGAGCAGGCGGCGGAGTCATAGCTGACGCCGGCCTTGCCGGCAGCCAGGGAGACGTTGGCCTCCCGGACGCCGGGAAGGCGGCGCAACGCCTTCTCCACCTTGTCGACACAGGCCGCGCAGGTCATTCCCGCCACGGGGATGACCACTTCCTGCGATTGGCTCTTTTTGTATTTCTCGTTAGTTGTCGTCATGACTATCGATCCGTTAGGTCAGGTGCTGCTTGAGACGCAGGAACTCTTCTTCGCTGATTTCGCCCCGCGCCAGCCGTTTGCGCGCAATCTCGAGAGCATCATCGGACGGCTCTTTTCGATCGCTAATCTTGCCTGTCGCCCAGGCGACTAACCAGAACAGGCCTCCCCAGAAGAGG
>DASRHH010000164.1:0-4294 GCA_035650635.1 Dehalococcoidia bacterium
AATCCTTGGTGCAGAACAAATGGGTCGATGCCTACGTTGTCGCCAAGGACGTGTTCGGGCGTTACGTTTGTAACGTCTGGCTCAACTATGTTTGCGTAAACCAGGTAATGCGCGACCTGGGATACCGCTAAGCTAGCGCAATAGTTTACGGCCACCTTCGCCCCGCTATTCGGTTGTTAAGGCCCCAATGCGGTCAGCCCGCTTTAACGACCTTGAATTGGTCGTCGGGCTGGCTATCGACCCCTATCCTACGTTTCTCTCGCTTTTCACCATAAAGATTCGTGTAAACGAATAGCTTGAACGGCTTTTCATTCTTAACTCGCCACTCTCCATCTAGAGCCGTGAGCGTCCCTTCTTGTATCTCATGCTGCACTCCGTCAGCGAATTCGCCCGAACAAAGAATCTGGCCAGGGGCTGCCAGCATCATCGCGCGTTGCGCCCGGATAATGCCCTCGCCGATGATGTTCAAGTTGCTGTTCATGTCGATGAAGACGATGTGTGGGCCTCGACTAACCCCTATCCGGATTTCCAGCTTATTTTCAAGCGCCAGCCGAATATATATGCTGTCCACACGCTTAAGAACCTCGCGCCGGTCGACTCTCGGATGAAAAGCAATGGCGTAACCGTCGCCTGTCGGGATAACGATGATTCGATTCGGCTTGGCTTTCTGTGTCTCGTCCCAATAGTAATTCGGATCTAAAATCGCCCATAGGGCAGCCTGCATGTCTTCGACCACAGTCTGCATCCCAGAACTACCGCGCAATGAGGAAAAAGCGACCATATCGATGAACACGACCGATACATCATCGATGTAATATGGCGGCTCGCCCAGCTTCTTTATGAACCGCTCACCTAGTTCGTGGGAATCCATAGGTCTTTAACGAGCCTCTATGCGATACCTTATACTGCTAAGCGCGACCTGGCAGGAGATGACAACCTCAGGATTGTCATCGTTAAGACCCTGCTCCAAGGCCGGGAACGCGGTCTCATCCCCGATAGATTCTAGAGCCAACGCGGCCTCGTGCCTTACAAGGTAACTAGGATCATCCTTGACCGCGCTGATTAGCAGCTCAATGGTCGAACTATCCCCCATCATCCCAAGCCCGCTAGCGGCCTCATGACGCACGAGCGAGCTTTCGTCAGCATCTAGCGCCTGTTCCAAAAGCTGTCTTACCTGCTCTATCGGGAAATCTGCCAGGACGTGGATAATTCGGAAGCGGATGACCTCGGGCGAAGTGCAATAAAGATCGGTTAGAGTGACAAGTGCTTGCTCAGCTGCTTGAGCGAGTTTTGACTGCCCCCGCCCGTAGGCGGCTTGAAGGTTCTCCAAGCACTTTTCCACCACGTGCATATCACGCTCTAAATTGTAGGCGGACGCAGCGAGGCGGGCTTTTTGCATGGTTCGGAGACTAGGCAGGGCACTCTTCTTCCAGTAGCCGCATTGTACTCGAAGACTTACTAATTACAACCCATCGATCATCTTGTAACATTAAAGCTCTGGGACACTACCTGCTGACAGGCCCTCTATCCAGCGTCTATACTCCTGATGTGCCGCCCGTGGACTGCGAGATGATCGGCTTTCCCGAATAGACCTTTTCGATTCCTCTCATAATATGGCAGATAACTGGCTCGTCTACTCGTTGGCGGAATTCCGGGAGCTGATCTTCGCGTGCTTCCGTGTCGCCGGTGTGCACTCGGTCGTCGAGGTCGGTGCCGAGCACGGTACCTTCACGCGAGAGCTTGTCGCCTGGGCCGGCGAGAACGATGGCCACGTCTATTGTGTGGAACCACAGCCCGGCCCGGAGGTGCTCGCGCTGAGCGAGCGGTCCGATCGCGTAAGCCTGTTACGCGGCCGCAGCCCGCAGGCCCTGCTGGAGCTGCCCGCTACTGATGCATACCTCCTGGACGGCGATCACAACTACTACACCGTCGTCAATGAGCTGCGGACGATCGCGGAGAAGGCGCGCGAGGCGTCGCAGCCGTTTCTCGTGATCCTGCAGGACATCGGCTGGCCCTGTGGCCGGCGGGACTTCTACTATGCGCCGGATGCGTTACCGGAAGCGGCCGTCCATCCCTACAGCTTCGAGAAAGGCGTCACGCTGGACTCCAGCAAGCTGATCGAGGGCGGCTTCCGCAGCCAGGGCCAGTTCGCCTGGGCGCTGCACGAGGGCGGCCCGGCCAACGGTGTGCTAACTGCCCTGGAGGACTTCCTGGAGGAGCATCCGGAGCTGGTCTTCGCTAACGTCCCTTGCATCTTCGGGCTGGCTGTCGTCTACCCCAAGGACGCCAGCTTCTCCGAGGCGTTAAGCGATCTCCTGCGGCCGCTAGACAACAATGAGCTGCTGCAGCGATTGGAGGAGAACCGGCTACGGCTCTATCTCCGCTTGCTTGAGCTACAAGACGAGCGCGCCGCCGAGCAGGGCGAGCTGCATCGCGTGCGCCAGGAAGTGGACGCTGCCCGTGCCCAACTGGGCGAGACGATGGGCCAACTGGCTGGTCGGGAGGGTGAGCTGCGGGACCTGCGCGCCCACCTGGCGAACATAGAAAGCCATCCGGTCTACCGGGCCCTGATGTTGGTGCGCCGCGGCCTGCGCCTGCTGATGGCGCCGCTGCGGTCTTTACGCCGAATGCCGTGAGCTATCCCTGCGCCTTGGGCTCGGCCGGCGAGAGGTTGGGCGCCGGCTCCTCCACCGCTGCCGTGACGACGAACGGCTTTTCGACCAGCGTCGCCACCGCCTCGCCGACGTCGTAGGCGCGGTTGAATCCCTCCAGCGCCAGCTCGTCGTTATCGGGCGCCAGCACCTGTCCGATCGAGAGCCGCTTGCCGCTGACCTTCACCAGGATGACCTCCCAGGCCACCATGTCCAGCGGGGAAGGCGCCCCTCGGACGTAGGTCTCGCCCAGGTCGTAGTCCGCCAGCTCGATGCGCTCGATCTTCCAGAACGGCACCAGCTCGTCGGTGCCCAGTCCCAGGCCGATCATGCCTTGCTGAAAGCGTCCCGACTGCTTCTGGCGCTCGAAGATGATGTGCGAGCCGACTATGGAGTAGACGGCGCCCATGGCACTGAGCGGCGTGATGATCAGCGCCGGCAGCAGCAGCGCCGTTAGCGCCAGCACCGGCAACGAGTCGTGGAAGGCCGCGATCGTGCCCAGCATCGCGAGGCCCACTGCTAGCCCCAGCAGCGGCCCGATCAGCGCGCCCCGCGAGGGCCGTATATCGATATGGTCCGGCCAGATCTTACAGATGCGGCGGTCCAGCGGGACCTCTCTGGGGAAGCTAACGTCTGCCATGACTCTTCGGAGCCATTATAGAAGCTGCGACCTCTGCGCTAAATCTGCCCCATGCTACAATCCCAACGTGAAGCTGCTGATTATCGATTACGGAGCCGGCAACCTGCGCAGCGTCGAGCGCGCCGTCGCGCAGGTGGGCGGCGAGCCCGTCGTCTCCTCGAGCCCGCGCGACATCGAGTTGGCGGAAGCCGTCATCATGCCCGGCGTCGGCGCCGCCGCCGATACGATGCGCAACCTGCGCGAGCGCGAGTTGATCGAGCCCGTCCGCGGCTACATCGCCAGCGGCCGGCCGTTTCTGGGCGTCTGCATGGGCCAGCAGGCCCTCTTCGACTACAGCGAGGAGGGCGGCCGCCACGAGTGCCTGGGCGTACTGCCGGGCAAGGTCGTGCGGTTGCCAGCCGGCCTCAAGGTGCCGCACATGGGCTGGAACCGCGTCCACCAGACCCGCCCTCACCCCTTCTTCGATGGCGTCGACGACGGCTCGTACTTCTACTTCGTGCACAGCTACTACCCGCAGCCGGACGACCCCGAAGTGACGATCGCGACCGCAGAGTACGGAATCGAGTTCACGGTGGCCGTCGCCAGGGACAACGTCGTCGCGACTCAGTTCCACCCGGAGAAGAGCGGACCCACGGGTTTGCGGCTCTACCATAACTTTCTGCGCATCGCGGCCGGCGTGCGCTCGGTCTGATCCGCCAAGGAGGAAGCGATGATCACCGGCTTCAACCACTCGGGCTTCGTGGTCAAAGACCTCGATAAAATGGTCGCATTCTATCGCGACGTTCTGGGCCTCAAGGTGATGATGGAGGCCGACCGCAGTGACCCGGAGACCAACCTGCATCTGGGCATTCCCAACGCCAGGCGCATGCTGGTTTTCGTCGGCAAGGAAGCTGGCCATCACCAGCTGGAGCTGGTGCTCTACCTCTATCCGGAGGACGGGGAGGAAGGCCACACTACGCCCAACGCCCTCGGCGCGACGCACGTCGCCTTCAACGTCGAGGAC
>DASRHH010000165.1:0-6893 GCA_035650635.1 Dehalococcoidia bacterium
CGTCATCGACGGCGACCCGCTGGCCAACATCAGCGCAACGCAGAACATCCGACATGTCATCCAGGACGGCCGCGAGGTCGAGATCGGCTACCGGCCGCACTTCACCAACCAGCTGCCGCGCAACATCAAGGTCGAATGGGCGGGCAACCCGACACCCGCTATCGACCGGATCACCCCTGCCACGGTAGTCGAGGGGTCGGACACGACCGTCATCGAGATCGAGGGACGGGCCTTCATGCGCGAGGCTGTCGTACAGTTCGATGGCGCCGGCATCCCTTCCGCGATCGTGCCGGAGTCGCGCTTGCCGGGCATGCCCTACCTGCCGCTGCACACGCGCATCCAGGCGTTCGTCCCCCGGCAGTTCCTGGCACGCGCCGGCACCTTCCCCATCACGGTCAGCAACCCCAAGCCGCGCGGAGGCTCTTCCAACGCGGCTCATCTGCTGGTGAAGTTCCGCTAGGCGGATACGCCGCGGCGGCTGGCGGCTGACGGACTATACTGATAGCATCTTCGAGGAAATATCCCCCGGGAGGAGTGTCCCCTGCGATGAATCCTGAAGAGCTAAAGTCCCGACTTAAAGGCGTTGTGGTCACGGTGTTGACGCCGTTCAACGACGACTACAGCATCGATTTCGGCGCCCTGCACGACAACGTGCAGCGGCTCGTCGAAAAGGGCGTCCACGTCTTCGTAGCCGCGGGCAGCGTCGGCGAGTTCAGCTCGATGACCGCCGAGGAGAACCGCGACGTCGTGGCGACGGTCGTCAAGGCCGTGAACGGCCGGGCGCCGGTACTGGGCGGGGCCTCTCACAGCGGCACCCACGAGGCCATCAAGCTGGCCCGCATGGCGGAGGCCGCTGGCGCGGACGGCTTGCTCATCGTGCCGCCGTATTACCTCAAGCCCTCGCTGGAGGGGCTGTTCTTGCACTACCAGATGATTGCGCAGGCCGTCAGCCTGCCCATCGCCGTCTACAACAACCCCGGCTTCAGCAAGGTCAATATCCTACCGCAGCAGGCGCAGACCCTGGTGGAGCGGGTGCCGCAGATCATCAGCATCAAGGAGACATCCGGCGAAATCTACCAGTTCTACGAGACTCTAAGGCTCCTCGGCTCGAAGATTTCCGTAATCATGGGCCGCGAGATCACCGCCTTCTTCGGGCTGGCCTGCGGCTCGCCGGGCTACGTGTCCAGCCTGGCCAACCTGGCGCCGGACCTCTGCCTCGACCTCTACAACGCCTTCCAGGACGGCGACCTCAAGCGCGCCAACGAGGTGCACGCGAAGATCGCGCCGTTCAACTCGCTGCAGGCAGAGGCCTTGCAGAAGCTCGCCTTCCCGGTGATGATCCCGATGATCAAGGATGGCATGAACATGATCGGCATCAAGGGCGGCACTGTGCGACCCCCGATGACCCCAACCGATGCCGGCCTGCGCGAGCAAATGAAGAGCTTTATGAAGGAATGGGGCCTCCTGTGAAGATACTGATCAGCGAGCCTCTACCGGAGGCCGTGCACGAAGAGGTGATCGAGCGGCTTTCGCAACTGGGCGAGGTGCGGGTCAGTCCCGACACCTCCGAGGAGACGTTGCGCAACGAGGTGCGCGACGCCGATGTCTTCGTCGTGCGGCTGGCCAAGGTGCCGGCATCGGTGCTGGAGGCCGCCGAGAAACTGCAGGTGTTGGCGCGGCCGGCCGTCGGCGTCGATAACGTCGATATCGAGGCCGCGACCCAGCTCGGCATCCCGATCGTCTACTCGCCGGGCAGCAACACCGACTCGACAGCGGAGCACGCCTTCGGCCTGATACTGGCGCTCGACAAGCATATCTGCGAGGCCAACGCCGCGGCCAAGGAGGGTCGCTGGGCCGTGCGCTCTCAACTGACGACGGAGATCAGGGAGCTGTCCGGCGCGACGCTGGGCATCATCGGCCTGGGGGCCGTCGGCCGGCGTGTCGCGGAGCTGGCGCAGGCATTTCGCATGCGCGTGCTCGCCTACAGCGAGTTCGCCTCGCCGGGGGATGCCGCGCGGCTCGGCCTGGAGCTGACCGACCTCGATACGCTGCTGGCGCAGTCGGATTATGTCACCATCCACACGTCTCTGACCGACCGCACGCGCGGCCTCATCGGTAAGCAGGCGCTGGCCAAGATGAAGCCGACTGCCTTTCTCATCAACACCGCCCGCGGGCCGGTCATCGATGACCAGGCGGTGCGGGTGGCGCTGGATGAGGGCCGGCTCCAGGGGGCCGCGCTCGACGTCTTTTCGGTCGAGCCGCCGGACCCGGAGCAGCCGCTGCTCAAGCACCCCAAGGTGCTGGTCACCCCGCACGTTGCCGGCATGAGCCGCGATTCCACCAAGCGCATGTACGACTTCGCCCTGGACGACCTTTTCCGCTTGCTGGACGGCCAGCCGGCCGAACACGTCCTTAACCCGCAGGCGCTGCAGGGCGCGGCCGCGCGCCGGAGCCGCTAAGCACCAGGCCATGACTGCCGTGTCGCCCATGCCCAAAGCTGCCGCTACCGTCATCGGCGACATGCTGGACAACTGCGCCCGGCTGCAGCCGGGACAGCAGGCGCTGATCCTGGCCGCCCGCGATGGCCTTTACGGCGGCAACAACATCGTCGACGAAGCGGCGATCAGCTGGATCGAGGCGGCAGTGCAGCAACGCGGCGCCGACGCCGCGGTTCTCTGGATCGACGTCTTGAGCCAGCCGCACGCCTGGAAAGCTCCGCCGATCCTCCTGGCCGCACTAGCCGGGGCAGACGTTCTCATCAACCAGGTGTTCGACCTGCCCTGGGAGGAGGTTCTGGAGCTGCGCCAAACCTGCATCGCCAACCGCGTGCCAATGGTGCGCAACATGGCGACGACGGCGCCGCTGCTCCTCAGCCCCTGGGCGCGCACCCCCTACGACTTCGTCTCAGAGATACGCTTCCGCGTCGGCGAGCTGCTGGGCGAGGGTAAGCCCTGGAAGCTGACGCATCCCAACGGCACCGACCTTCGGGGCACCCTGGGCTCGCCGATCGGCGGCTTCCCGACGTTCACAGAGTGGCGTCGCGAAAGCTTCTACCGGCCCTTCCCAGAGGGCGTCTTCCCGCCCGGCGCGACTACGAACAGCGAAGGTACGCTGCACTTCGAAGGCACGTCATCCTGGTGGTCGCGCTATATCGGTATACCCTCGCACTTCAGCGAGCCGATCCGCCTCACGATCGAAAACAACCGCGTCGTCCGCTGCGAAGGCGGCCCGGAGGCGCAGGCGCTGGAGCGCTTCCAGCGCTACCTGGCGGACCGCCTTGGCGACAGTGTCTACGAGATCATGGCGTTTCACGGCGGCGTTCACCCGCTGGCGCATGTCGAGCCGCACGAGTGTCCGGACTCCGAGTACCGGGCCTTCATCGGCCACCATCACGCCGGCAGCCTCCACTTGCACCTGGGCGACCGCGCGCCGGGCGACGAGAGCTACCCCTATATGCTGCACGTCACCGCGGAACTGACAGGCGCCACCATGCAGGTCGGTGATTCGCTGATCTATGACCGCGGCCGCCTGACCGCACTCGATCACCCCAGCGTCCGCGAGGCGGCGGAGCGCTTCCCGGACCGGCCAACCGGCCTCGCTTGACGGCCTTAGCAACTTGTCCGGCAGGTTGCGATTGACCTGCGGGCCTGCGCCGATCGTTTTCTATATGAGTTACGGGTGCCTCAGCAGGCGCTCGTATTACTGACCCGCGCCGCCAGGCGGCGGAGCGGGTAATGCCGGCGCGGCGCCATGCGCTTGACAGCCTGACCAAGCGCTAACTACCATGCGCAAATCCAAGAGGGAGGTGCCGAATGTCAGAACGCGATCTGATTGTCGATACGCTGGAGCAGCTGATGCCACAGCTCAACTGGGTGCTGACCAACCTGGAGGAGCCGCAGCGCTACAAGGCTGTCGGCAGCTCCAACACCATCGCCAGCACGGCGATGCACATGCTGCGCGACATCGATGGCAACGTGAACACCGTCTGCCGCGGCCAGCCCGACATCTGGACGGCGAAGGGCTACGCCGCCAAGTTCGGCATCGACCCCGAGATGAAGCACTTCGCGATACCGCACGACGATCAGCTGGCGTTACGCTTCGAGCCCTGGGACCAGATGTTGGACTATATGCACGATGTTCTGGACGGCGCCTACGATTACGTCAAGAACTCCTCCGGCCAGGAGATGGAGACGATAATCCCCAACGCGCGCATGGACACCTACCACTCCGGCGATTACTCCAAGGCGCGGGTCATCCGCGGCCGCCTGCAGCACGCATCCATCCATTTTGGTGAGATCTGCGTCCTGCGGGGCGCGCAGGGCCTCACGGGGGCCCCGGAGGGCCGCGTCTAGCGCCTCCCGCGCGCCCTGCTAAGCTGGGATTGTGAGGTCGATCCTGGCGCAGACGCTGCTGCTGGCCGGTCTGCTGCTGGGCCGGCCGGGCGAGGTCTGGGGCGCCGAATCCACAGCCGACGGGCTGGTCGTCGTGCGCAGAGGGGGCTAGCCGTGGCCGGCGGCCCCATTGAGGCGTTTCCCCTGCAGTTCCACGACAGCGGCCGCCTGATCGCGGCGCTGCGCAACGCCGAGGTCTTCGTCAACACTTACTGGGTACGCTATCCTTACATTGGTGTGACTTTCGAGAGTGCGGTCGAGAACTCGGGCGTGCTCTTTCGCGCGGCGCGCGACGCCGGCGTCCGGCGCATCGTCCAGGTCAGCGTCAGCAATCCCAGCCTCGATTCGCCGCTTGCCTACTATCGCGGCAAGGCCCAGGTCGAGGCGCTGCTGCGGGAGATGGGCGTGTCCTACGCCATCGTTCGGCCGACGTTGGTCGTGGGCCCGGGCGATATCCTGGTCAACAACGTCGCCTGGTTCCTGCGCCGCTTCCCTTTCTTCGCGATGCCCGGCTCCGGCGCCTATCGCGTGCAGCCGGTGACGCTGGAAGACACCGGCGAGATCATCGCTGAGGCGGCGCTGGCGACCGGATATCTGACCGGCGATGCCGCCGGGCCGGAGACATACAGCTTCGAGGCGCTGGTGCGGAGGATTGCGGCGGCCATGGGACGGGAGGCCCGCATCCTTCACGTGCCGCCGCGAGTGGCGCTGGCCGGGATCAGTCTCCTTGGACGCTTCCTGGGCGACGTCATCCTCTCGCGTCAGGAGCTGGACGGCCTGATGGACGAGCTGCTGGTCTCGTGGGAGGCGCCGCGAGGCGCTCAGAGCGTCGGCGATTGGTTGCAAGCATATGGCGACCGCCTGGGACGCTCCTACGCCTCGGAGCGGGCACGCCACGGCGGCTTGCCTTCGCGCTGAGGTCGCGGCTAGCATAGGTTTTGTCCTCAATGGGGCGATTAGCTCAGTTGGTCAGAGCACCTCGCTTACACCGAGGGGGTCGGAGGTTCGAGTCCTCCATCGCCCACCAGCCCTCTCCGTGCGTTCTTCCTTTTGTGGCGTAGCGCTATGCTGCGCGATGCTGGAGAATATCCTTCGAACCTATGGAGAGAAAGAGCCGCTCCTTTGTCCGCATCCAGCGGCGCAAGCGAGATAACGCAAAACCTGCCCCGGAGCCGGAACGGAGCGAGGCGCCGCCTCCGGCTCCCGAAATCCATCCGCACCCCGGCGACGACCACACCCGCATCGTCGTGCCGCGCGAGGAGCGGATGGCACCGCCTTCGCGCGACCTCAACATCGAGTTGCGAGAGGTCCGCTACGGCACTAAGACCCATGGCCCTTACCTGCGGGTCGTCCCCAAGCAGCAGCGCCTGACCCGGCTGCGGCCAGGCTACCTGGAAGCGACGGAGCTGGGCAGCCAGCCGACCGACCGCATGGGCCGCATTCTGGCCGGCCTGCGACGCATCTTCATCGGCAGCCCCATCGCGACTTCGCAAGCGATCCACGAGCGCCTCACGAAAGTCAAGGCAATGGCCGTCCTCTCCTCCGACGCGTTGTCGTCCTCCGCCTACGCCACAGAGGAAATCCTCATCGTCCTGCTGGTTGCCGGTTCGGGCACCCTGACGCACGCCCTGCCGATCTCTATGGTCATCGTGTTGCTGCTGGCCATTGTCACGCTGTCCTATCGTCAGACCATCCGTGCCTACCCCAACGGTGGCGGTGCCTACATCGTGGCGCAGGAGAACCTGGGGCTGGTGCCCGGACTGACGGCCGCCGGATCGCTGATGGTGGACTACGTGCTGACGGTCTCTGTGAGTGTGGCAGCCGGCGTGGCCGCCGTCACCTCGGCGGCGCCGGATCTGTTCGACTTTCGGGTCCCTATCAGCATCGCCATCGTCCTGCTGATCACCACCGCCAACCTGCGCGGCATCCGCGAGTCCGGCAACATCTTCGCGCTGCCCACCTATTTCTTCCTGGTCTCTATGGCGATCATGATCTTCGTCGGCTTGGCCAAGGTCATCCTCGGCGATGCGCCAGGCTCGCTGGGACATGCGGCGCCGCCACATGAGCAGGTAGCGGCCACCTCCGGGTTGACGCTCTGGCTGGTGCTACGGGCCTTCTCCTCCGGCTGCGCCGCCCTTACCGGTGTCGAGGCAATATCCAACGGCGTGCCGGCCTTCAAGCCGCCGGAGTCCCAGAACGCCCGGACGACGCTGACCGTCATGGCTGCATTGCTGGCCTTCCTCTTCTTGAGCATCACCTTCCTCAGCAGCCGCTACGGCCTCGTCCCCGGCGAGCAGCAGACGGTCGTTTCCCAGCTGGGCCGAGAGGTCCTGGGCCACAACGTCCTCTACTACGCCTACCAGGTCGGCACGGCGCTGGTGCTGGTCCTGGCCGCCAACACCAGTTTCGCGGACTTCCCGCGTCTTTCCGCCATCCTGGCTCGGGACCGCCTGATGCCGCACCAGTTCGCTTTCCGCGGCGACCGTCTGGCGTTCTCTAACG
>DASRHH010000166.1:0-6961 GCA_035650635.1 Dehalococcoidia bacterium
CCCGCCCAATCGACGGCGTTTATCATGACGGGCAGCGTCGTCTTCGGCTACTGGACGCACTAAACGCGGCTTAGCGTCAGCTCTGCGAGCGTGGGTCCAGGGCGTTGCGCAGGCCGTCGGCCAGCAGCGTCACCGCCAGCATCGTCAGCGCGATAGCCAGCGCCGGGTAGACCACCAGCCAGGGCTGCGTATAGATGGCGCTGTAGCCGCTGTTGACCATGGCACCCCAGGTGGCCTGCGGCGGCAGCACCCCCAGGCCCAGGAAACTCAGCGCCGATTCTGCCAGGATCGCTTGCGGCACCGCGAAGGCCAGCGCTACCAGCAGCGGCCCCAGGCAGTTGGGCAGCATGTGCAGCAGCACGATACGGCGGCGCGAGGCGCCCAGCGCCTGAGCCGCCAGCACGAAGTCCTGCCTCTTCAACTGCAGCAGCTGGCCGCGTACCAGGCGCGCCAGCGTCGTCCAGCTGACCAGCGACACCGCCAGGACGACGACGGCTATGCTCCCCCCGGGTACCGCCGTATCCAGCAGCACCTGCCGCAGCAGAATGAAGAGCAGCAGGTCCGGGAAGGCGAAGGCCAGGTCGGTTGTGCGCATCAGCAGGTTATCGAGGAAGCGGGAGGAGAGCGCGGCGAGCGCACCCACCGGCAAGGCGATGGCTAGCGCCACCAGCGGCGCCAGCAGCCCCACCAGCAGCGATACCCGGGCGCCGAACATGAGTCGCGAGAGAACGTCGCGGCAGGTCTCATCGGTACCCAGCGGATGATCGCCGCCGGGCCCGATCAGAGAGCCCGCTGTACAGTCCTGCGCGTTGGGCGCGTGCGGGGCCAGCAGCGGTGCGCACAGCGCGATCAGCGCCAGCACCAGTAGGACGGCCAGCCCGGCCAGAGCCGGCCGGTTGCGTCGCAGACGCCGCCAAAAGCGCGAGCCGGCGGGGAGCGCAGCGGTTTCGGCAGCCTCTCCGCCCTGGATCCGCACTGCATCGATGGTCATGGTCAATAGCGGATCCTCGGGTCGACGACGGCGTAAAGCAGGTCGACCGCCAGGTTGGCGGCAGTAACGACCAGCGCGTAGAAGATCGTCAGGCCCATGATCATGCCGTAGTCACGCTGAAAGACGGAGGTCACGAACTGGTGGCCCAGACCCGGTATGGCGAATATGGTCTCGACGATGAAGGAGCCGGTGACCAGGCTAGCCGCGATTGGCCCGGCCACGCTGAGGACCGGCACCAGCGCATTGGGCAGGACGTGCCGCGTCACGATCGTCCAGCGTCGCAGTCCCTTGGCGTGGGCGGTACGGACGTAGTCCTGCTGCAGAACGTCTAGCACGGCGGCGCGGGTGATGCGCGCCAGGTAGGCGGCCGGCAGGGCCGCCAGCGTGACGACAGGCAGCACGGCTTGCCGCCACTCAGGGAACAGCCAGAGGCTGCGTTCCCAGCCGATTGCCGGTAGCCAGCCCAGCTTGACGGCAAAGACGACCACTAGCAGGATGCCCAGCACGAAGCTCGGTGCGGCGCCCAGGCCAACCGTCAGCCCCGTCAGCAGGCGGTCGATCGGCTTGCCGTGCTGTGTCGCCGCCAGCACGCCGAGGCCAACGCCGAAAACGAGCGCAACGGCGAACGCCAGAGCCGCTAGAATGGCGGAGACCTCCAGGCCGTTGCGGATGACCGTTGCTACGGCGCGGTCTTGGTATTGCAGCGAGACCCCGAGGTCGCCGTGCAGCGCGTTCCAGCTATAGGTAAGGAACTGGCGCCAGAGCGGCTCTCCCAGGCCGTATTTTGCCTGCAGTTGCTCCCGCAGTTGCGGGCTCAGCGGCCGGCTGGAGTCCCAAGGCCCGCCCGGCACCGAGTGCATCAGCACGAAAGTGACCAGGGTGATGGAAACGACGACGGGTGCTGTCCACAGCACCCGTCGTACTACGTAGGATGTCATTTCAGGCGGTTGCGCCCATCAGGGCGGCCCTAGTGCTTGAGGATCCCGGTCTTCCACCAGAAGCTGTCGCCGGCCAGGCCGTCGGCGCCGCTGAGCACCAGTGAGTCGACATAAGGCTTGACCACCCAGGCGCTCTCCTGCGTCATCAGGGGGCAGATCGCGACATCCTTGTCGATGAGGGTCGCGTCGGCCTGCTGCCAGAGCTGGACAGCCTTGGTGGCATTGGTCTCGCGCAGGGCGGCCTTGATGGCGCTATCGAAAGCCGGGTCGTTGTAGCTGGCGACATTCATGGGGTTATCGCTCATCCACTGCAGCAGCCAGTTCTCCGGGTGGTGGTAGTCCTCGCTGAAGCCTACCAGTGCCATATCGTACTGGCCGGTGCCGAAGGCGCGTCCGAAGGCACGCGGGTCCAGAGGCGAAAGCTCAATCGATACGCCCAGATCCTGGCTCCACTGTCCCTGCAGGAACTGCGCCCGTACGGATTCTGGGTCGATGTTGGCGAAGATGAGCTTGGCGGCGCCGTAATTATCGCTGCCCAGCAAGGTGCGGGCGGCGTCGTTGAGACGCAGGCTGGCGCCGCGCTGTGAGTCGAACCAGGGGTCGAGGCCGGCGGGCAGCCAGGAGGTGCTGGGCTGGCCCAGGCCACGGCCGATCTGCTTGACCAGGGTGTCACGGTCGATCGCTTGGCAGAACGCTTTGCGCTCGGCGACGCTATCGAACTGCGGCACGGAGTTGTTGAAGACGACTGCCAGGGTGGCGCTGACCGGCACCCGGTGCAGCTCATCACTGCCGCTGAAGGCGGCGAGACTGGAAGCCGGGACGGCGGCCACGTCAACCTGGCCGGTCTGGTAAGCGGCAATCGCGGTCGCAGCCGAGTCGATAATCACGAGGTCGATGCGCTGCAGGGTGGGCTTTGTCGCCTTGTCCCAGGCCTGCGGGTTACGCTCCAGGACGACACGGCTGCCGTGCTCCCAGGAGACGAGCCGGAAAGAACCGCTGGCGACCAGCTTGCCGGGCTCCGCCCAGGCCGAGCTGGTGACGTCCGCGCCAACGACATCCTGTCGGACGGCGGCGGACGGCCAGAGAGACATCAGCATATTGAAGGTGGCAGAGGGCCGGGCCAGGCGGATCTGCAGCGTGTGCGCGTCGATGGCGTTGACCTCGACGGCCTGCTTGAGCTGCTCGATGACGGCTGGGTCAGCCTTGGCCGCCTCGGCCAGGGCATCGCTGCCAGCGATCAAGCCCGCGTAGTAGGTCTGGCCGTAGTAAGAGGCGACCCGCGGGTCCAGGATTCGTTTAATTGCGTACTCGAAGTCGCTAGCGGTCAGCGGCGTGCCGTCTTCCCACTTGGCGTCCTTCTTGATCTTGAACGTGTAGTTCAGGCCGTCAGAGCTGACGCCCTGGTTCTCCACCGTTGGCACTTGCTCGGCGGCGTAGGCGACGACCTGGCCGGTGACCGGGTCGAAGCGCAGCAACGTCGCGAAGAGGCTGCGCTCGATTCCGGCCGCGGCGCCGAAGCTGACCACTGCCGGGTCCAGGCTCTCCGGCTCGCCGGAGATGGCGATCCGTAGAGTCTGGTCCGTCGAAAGGTCGCCGGAGGCCGGCTTGGTGGCCGTCTCGCAGGCGAGGGACATGGCTGCGGTCACCAGGAGCGCTAAGACGCCAAGAGCAACCGCTAGCCGGCGAATTGGGGCAGTTATCATCGTATTCTCACCTCTGCCAGCCGGCGGGAAAGCTGCCGGCGTCTGGGCATGCTGATTCACGTATTAAGGGATGAATAACCAACCCTTAACGTTACAGATTGCGAAAGGCGAAAAACGAGGGCCACGCCTGACTGGCGTGGCCCTCATAAAGGCTTTGCGAGCGGGTTACTTGGAGCTTTCCAGCTCCTTCTCCTCCGGCCGCACGATCAGGCACGGCAGGTGCGAGCGCCGCAGCACGGCGTCGGCGACGCTGCCCATGACCCAGCGGCCGATGCCGGCGCGGCCGTGCGTGCCGAGTGCAATGAGGTCGCAGTTGGCGGAGTACGCGGCATTGAGGATCTCGTCGACGGCGAAACCTATGGTGACGGCGCCCGTGGCCTTGATGCCGTTCGCCTGGGCGTCCTTGACCATCGACGCGATGTACTCTTTGGCTTGCTGCTGTAAGTCGTCCAGCACCTGGGCGACCGCGATCTGCTCCGTCGCGATGCCCGGGTAAGCGCCGACCGGCGGCACCGCGTGGAAGAAGTAGATCTGGGCGTCAAACCCTTTGGCAATTTCGCTGACGAAAGGCAGTACCGAGGCCGCCAGCGGCGAGCCGTCAAGCGGTATCAGGATGTTCTTGACGGAGCCGGAGGGCGGCTGCTCCTCGCTGGAGCGTACCAGCAGCAGCGGCAGGTGAGTGTGGTGCAGGACGCGGTCAGCGACGCTGCCGTAGATCCAGCGGGTGATGCCTGAGCGCCCGTGCGTCGTCATCGCCACCAGCTCTATGTTGTGCTCCTGACAGAGGTCGAGGATGACTGTCGAGACGTCGATGCCGACCCTGGCCTCGGCAGCTATCTTGATGCCGGCGGCCGCCAGCGGCTTGGCCTTGCCGTCAAGATAGGCCTCCGCCTCTTCCATCTCCTTGGCGATGTCCCTCTGGCCGATATACTCGCCCGAGGTCGCGATGTCTGGAATCGCGGTCAGCAGGAACAGCTGCCCCTGCGATTGCTTGACCAGCGTCTCAGCATAGGGCAGGACCTGTTCCGCCATAGTGGAGCCGTCCAGCGGTACTAGCACACTCTTGACCATCGCAAATCCTCCTGCGCCGCCGCTCAGAGGAGCGGCCTATCTAGACGCGGCCCCATTGTAGCCGCCGCTTTGCCAGCGGGATAGTGCCGGACGTACCGGTCGACAGGGCCAAATGGGGAAGGGGCCCGGCCGTTAACGGCCGGGCCCCTTCCCTTCTGCTGCCAGAGGTGCGCCTGCTATCCGTTGAGGAAGAAGCTGGTCTGGGTTTGGCCGTTCGGGCCGCCCGGACCACGGTGCATCTTCGGAGTCGCGTTGATGATCTTGTCGATGTTGTTCTGGACGTCCTGGTAGAGACGGTCCGCCTGTGTCTGCGTGATGTCCTGTGAGCTTACCTTGGCGTCAAGGTCGCTCTTGATGTTGGCCAGGAGGTCTGTCTTGAACTTATCGGCGCTAATGCCTTTGTCCTGGGCCACCTGCGCCAGCGTCTTGCCGCTCTGCAGTTGGTCAAGGAGCGTCTGGTTGTCCATGTTGAGTGCCTGGGCTGCGGCGTTGAAGATCTCGTGCCGGCCGGCCTCTAGCAGGCGTCCGAACATGAAGTGCGGTACGCCCAGCCCCAAACCCGGAGCTGCATCGATACGCGACTTGATCTTGTCGCCCTGGCTTGGCGTCAGCTTGCCGTTGTTCACGGAGTCGTCCACCATCTCCTTCTCAGAGTCTTTGAAGGCGGACTTCAGCTTGTCCTCGCTGATGCCGAGCTTCTGCGCTACCTTGGAAATCAGCGTATCGCTTGGAGAAGTGCCGCTGACCCCGCTCTGGGCCGATACGACGACCGCTCCCAGGGCTCCGACCAGCGCCAGCAGCGCCACGGCCCCAATGATCATTTTCTTCATTCGTTGTCCCCTTTCTGCCGTCTGGTTGTGCGGCTAGTGGCTTCAGGATATGGCGCGGAGCTTAACTCGTCCTGAGAACTGGATTAGAATTTCTTAAGGAAACGGCAGCCTTTCTTTAACGTTTCTTTAATATCCGCCGTCTAGATTTGGCTCCGGAAGGGAAGGCTTTTCGAAAAGTGTATCTGCTGCTGGTAGAGGATGAGCGGCGCCTGGCGCAGGTGGTGCGGCGCGTGCTGGAAGAGGAAGGCCACACCGTAGACATGGCGCACGATGGCGAAGAGGGCCTTGCCATGGCGATGGAAGGCTCGCACGACGTGATTGTGCTGGACGTGCTGCTGCCAGGGATGAACGGCACGGAGGTCTGCCGCTCCCTGCGCAAGCAACGCATCGATACGCCGGTACTCCTCCTGACAGCGCTGGACACAGTGCCCGACCGGGTACGCGGCCTCGATTCCGGCGCCGACGACTACTTGGGCAAGCCGTTCGCCCTGCAGGAGCTGTTGGCGCGGGTGCGCGCGCTGGGCCGCAGGCGTGTGCAAGGCCGCGAACCCGACCGCCTGGAGGTGGATGACCTGGTCCTGGACCTGGCGCGGCGTCGCGCTGAACGCGCGGGCGAGGTAGTGGAGCTGAGCCCGCGAGAATTCGTGCTGCTGGAGTTCCTCATGCGCAACTCCGGGCGGGTCGTCAGCCGGACGCAGATACTGGACCACCTCTGGGGCTACGACTTCACGCCGGACTCCAACCTGGTAGACGTTTACGTCTCCTACCTGCGCCGCAAGATCGATAGCAAGCACGGCAAGAAGCTGATCCGCACGGTGCGCGGCACCGGCTACATCCTCGGCGGCTAGGGATGTTCAACTCTGCACGCTGGCGGCTCACGCTGTGGTTCGCGGGCGTCGTCCTCGTGATCCTGGTTGCGCTGGGGCTAGTGGTCTCGTTCACGGCCAAGAAGGCGCTGCTCGATGCCGCCCAGGGCGACCTGCGCTCGCGCGCCGACCGGGACGCTGGCCCGCTGGCTGTGCGCATCATCGATGCGCTGCGCCGCGGTGCCAGCCCCTCGGACATCACCATCGCCCCAACGTTCACCGCGGGCGGCTACTTTTATACCCTGGTGGACCAGCAGGGCAACAACGTCGCAGCCACTCAGAATCTCGACCCTGCCGGCCTGGTCCCGCAGGGTCAGCTGGACCGTGCCATCACTGCCGGTCGTCCCCGCTTCGTCAGGACCTCCAGCTCCGACGGCGAGGACTTGATGGTGTACCTGGTGCCCTTCTCAGCCCCGCGCGGCAACTTCGTGCTTGAGGTCGGCCGCAGCATTGAGCCGGAGCTGGGGGCGGTGCATCGCCTCAACTTCATCCTGATCGCCGGTGGCGCCGGCGGCGTCCTGCTGGCGCTCGTCGGCGGCTACTTCCTGGCCGGTCGCACCCT
>DASRHH010000167.1:0-9983 GCA_035650635.1 Dehalococcoidia bacterium
CCAGCAAGCCGATACCGGCACCAAGATGATCCACATGGGCCGCAACACAAAGAGCACCATCGTCGCCAAGGGCATCTCCGCCGGCCACGGCGAGAACACCTATCGCGGGCTGGTGCGCATGATGCCCACGGCGGACGGCGCACGCAACTTCACGCGCTGCGACTCCCTGCTCATCGGCGATAAGTGTGCAGCGCACACGGTGCCATACCTGGAGGTGCGCAACCCCTCGGCTCATGTTGAGCACGAGGCGACGACCTCCAAGGTGAGCGACGACCAGCTCTTCTACATCATGCAGCGCGGCATTTCCGAGGAGGACGCGCAGCACATGATCATCAACGGCTTCTGCCGCGGCGTCTTCCAGGAGCTGCCGTTCGAGTTCGCCATGGAGGCCTCGCAGCTGCTGAAGCTGAGCCTGGAAGGAGCCGTGGGCTAGTATGCCGGCAGCCAAGCAGGAGCCGCTGCTCCAGGTCAAGAACCTCCACGTATCAGTCGAAGATAACGAGATCCTCAAGGGCCTCGATCTCACGGTAAACCTGGGCGAGGTCCACGCCATCATGGGCCCCAACGGCAGCGGCAAGAGCACGCTGACCAACGTCATCGCCGGCCGCCCGGGCTACCAGGTCACAAAGGGCAGCGTGCTCTACAAGGGCCGCAACCTCCTCGACATGCCGCCCGACGAGCGCGCCCGCGAGGGCATCTTCCTCGCCTTCCAGTACCCAGTGGAGCTGCCGGGGGTGCGCACCCGCGAGTTCTTGCGCACCGCGATCAATGCCCTGCGAGAACACCGCGGCGAGGAGAAGCTGCCGGTGCGCGACTTCAACAAGTTGCTCGACGCCAAGGCCCGCGAGGTGGAGCTGAGCCCGGAGCTGACCAAGCGCTCCGTCAACGAGGGCTTCTCCGGCGGTGAGAAGAAGCGCAACGAGATCCTGCAGATGACTCTGCTGGACCCGACGCTGGCGTTGCTTGACGAGACGGACTCCGGCCTCGACATCGATGCCCTGCGGGTCGTCTCGGAGGGCGTAAACCGCGCTCGCAGCGAGTCCAAAGCGATCGTGCTGGTCACGCACTACCAGCGCATCCTCAATTACATCACGCCGGACTACGTGCACGTCCTCATCGGCGGGCGGATCGAGCTTTCCGGCGGCCGCGAGCTGGCGCTGGAGCTGGAATCGCGTGGCTACGAGTGGATTAAAGAGGCCGTCGAAAAGAGCGACCAGGTAAGCGTCTAGGGGCGCTCCATGGCACAGGCTCTCAGCACCTACGATACTTACCTCGCTCGTTTCCGGGCCCTTTCCGAAGAACGGAAATCCGAGCCGGCCTGGCTGCGCGACTTGCGCCGGTGCGCCATCGAGCGCTTCAGCGAGATCGGCCTGCCGACCGCCCGGCGCGGCAACGAGCGCTGGAAGTACACGGACGTCCGGCCCATCGCTGAGCGTGAGTTCAGCGCCCCGGTGCAGGACCCCGGCCGCCTGACCGCCGCAACTCTGCGCGGTCTCGTGCCTTCCGAACCGGACTGGACGACGCTCGTCTTCGTCGATGGGCGCTTCGCGCCGGCGCTCTCGACCGGCGACCCCGGCCGCGTCGTTGCGATGACGATCGCGGACGCGGTGCAGCGCCGCGGCGCGCTGGTGGAGCAGCACCTGGGCCGCTACGCTGAATTCCAGGACGAGGGATTCATCGCGCTGAACACGGCGCTCTTTGGTGATGGCGCTTTCGTCCACGCCCCGGACGGCGTCGCCGGAAAGCAGGCCGTCCACCTGGTCTACGTATCCTCCGAGGAGGGCGCCGAGGCTCAGCCGCGCACGCTCGTCTTCGCCGGACGCGAGAGCAGCCTGGCGCTGGTTGAAAGCTACGTCAATACGACAGCCGGGCCTTACCTGAGCAACGCCGTCACGGAGATTGTCCTGGCGGAGGGCGCGCAGGTGCAGCACCAGCAGCTGGTGTTGCCGGGCGAGCACGGCTATCAGGTCGCCAGCACCCGCATCCAGCAAGGGCGTGACAGCAGCTTCTCCTCGGTCTCTTTCGCGCGGGGCGCCGCCATCGCCCGTAACGACGTCGAGTCGTGTCTGGAGGGCGAGGGCAGCGCGACCAGCTTGAGCGGCCTCTACCTTACCAACGGCGAGGAGCACGTCGACAACTACATCAACATCGACCACGCGGCCCCGCACACCACGAGCCGCCTCTTCTACAAGGGTATCCTGGACGGCCGCTCCAAGGCGGCCTTCGGCGGCATCGTCCTGGTGCGGCCGGGCGCCGTTAAGGCCGATGCCGAGCAGACTGACAAGAACCTGCTGCTCTCGCCGGACGCGGAGGTCAACAGCAAGCCGAGCCTCGAGATATATGCCGATGACGTCCGCTGCAGCCACGGCGCCACAGCCGGCGCCGTCACCGAGGACGCCATCTTCTACATGCAGAGCCGCGGCCTGGACGAGGAGACGGCGATGGGCTTCCTGGTCAAGGGGTTTGCCGATGAAGTCATCGAGCGAGTGCCGCTGAAGGCCGTGCGCAACTTCCTCGATGCCCAGCTAGCGGCGGCGCTGGCTGACGGCGGAGACAGTCGGTGAGCGACGGCCTCGACGTCGGACGCATCCGGCGCGACTTCCCCATCCTTTCGCGCGAGGTGCACGGCCGGCCGCTGGTCTATCTGGACAATGCGGCGACCTCGCAGAAGCCGCGACAGGTCATCGACGCGTTGGTGCACTACTACGAGCACTACAACGCCAACATCCATCGTGCCATCCACCAGCTGGGCGAGGAGGCGACTGAGGCCTACGAGGCGGTCCGCGGCAAGGTGGCGCGTTTCATCAACGCTCCCTCGGAAGAGTGCATCGTCTTCACGCGTAACGCTACCGAAGCACTGAACCTGGTGGCCTACGCTTGGGGACGCCCCAGTATCCGCCAGGGCGACGAGATCCTGCTGACCGAGATGGAGCACCATTCCAACATCGTGCCCTGGCAGGTGCTAGCTGGCGAAAAGGGCGCCTATCTGCGCTATGTCGGCCTGACGGAGCAGCAGACGCTGAACGACGATATCAGCGCCTACCTCAGCGAGAAGACGCGCCTCGTCAGCATAACTCACGTCTCCAATGGCGTCGGCACCATCAATCCGGCGGAGGCAGTGGTGAAGGCCGGCCACGCGGCTGGCGCGCTGGTGCTGCTAGACGCCGCGCAGAGCGTGCCGCACATGCCTGTGGATGTGCAGGCCCTGGACTGCGACTTCCTGGTCTTCTCCGGACACAAGATGCTGGCGCCCACCGGCATCGGCGTGCTCTACGCCCGTCGTGAGCTGCTGGAGGAGATGCAGCCGTTCCTCACCGGCGGTGACATGATCAAGAAGGTCACGCTGGAGGAGACGACCTGGAACGATATCCCCTGGAAGTTCGAGGCCGGCACCCCCAATGTCGGCGATGTCATCGGCCTGGGCGCCGCCATCGATTACCTCTCGGCGCTCGGGATGGAGAACGTGCGCCAGCACGAGATCGAGATCACGGCCTACGCCCTGCGGCGCATGCGTCAGCTGGAGGACGTGACGATCTACGGACCGCCGGACGCTGAGCAACGCGGCGGCGTCGTCTCCTTCAACCTGGCTGACATCCACGCGCACGACGTTGGCACCGTGCTTGACCGTTACGGCGTCGCCATCCGCACCGGCCACCACTGCAACCAGCCGCTGATGCAGCGCCTGGGCGTGGCCGGCACCGCGCGCGCCAGCTTCTACATTTACAACACACCGGAAGAGGTCGACGTGCTGGTCGAGGCGACGCAGGAGGCGCGCAGCTTCTTCGCGCGCTCGCCGCTCTCCTGAGCATGGACGGCGGCAGCCCGCAGCGGCAGGAGGTAGAGCTGGACGAGCTCTACCGTGACATCATCCTCGATCACAACCGCAACCCTCGCAACCGGGGCGACATCCCCAAGCCGACGGTCAGCGGCGAGGGCTACAACCCGCTCTGCGGCGACGAGGTCTCGTTGGACCTCATGATCGAAGACGGCCTCATCCGCGAGGCACGCTTCCGGGGTAACGGCTGCTCCATCAGCCAGTCCTCCGCGTCGATGATGACGGAGGCAATCACCGGCAAGACCGTCGAGGAAGCGGAGCGGCTGTTCTCCAGCTTCCAGGAGATGCTCGTGGCCCCGGCTGCTGAGGAAGCCGGCGACGACCTGGGCGACCTCGAGGCCCTTTACGGCGTACGCAAGTTCCCGGTGCGGGTGAAGTGCGCCACGCTGGCCTGGCACACCCTGCGCGACGCCTTGGTTAAGTACCGCAAGCGGGCCTAGTTCGGCTGCCGGAAGGCGTAGTCCGCCAGGAAGCGTCGCAGGCGCACGTCCGGCGTGGCGCTCTGGAAGAGGATTTCGTACATCATCTCCAGCAGCGGCGTCTCCAGCCGTAGCGGTTGGATCAGCTCCCGGACAGTGTGGATCGCGGGCACTCCCTCTACCGTGTGCGTATCGAGGTACTCCTGCCAGCCGCTGTTTGCGCCCAGGCGCTCGCCGAGCGTACGGTTGCGGCTGAGTGGGCTGTAGCCCGTGGTCAGCAGGTCGCCCAGGCCCGCCAGTCCCTGCAGAGTCTCGCTGCGGCCGCCGAGGGCGCAGCCGATGCGCAGCAGCTCTGCCATGCCGATGGTGCCGATGATCGCCTTGGTGTTGGCGCCCAGGTTGATGCCGTCGCTCATGCCCAGCGGGATGGCGTAAACGTTCTTGAGGGTCGCGCCCAGCTCCACGCCTAGCGTGTCGGTGCCGGCAGCGACCTTGAAGTAGTCGTTTTCCAGTAGCTCCCGTAGGCGTTCGGCGACGGTGAAGTCGACCGCGGCGACGGCGACCGCCGTCGGCAGGCCGAGCGCGAACTCGCGGGCGATGGCGGGCCCGCCCATCGTCGCGATGGTCGGGTGCAGTGCCTCCGGTAGCTCATCGGCCATGACGACGCTCATGCGCAGGTGGGTCTGCTCTTCCAGCCCCTTGGCCGTGTTGAGGACGATCTGCCCGGCGCTGAGTAGTGGGGTAACGTCGCGCATGACCGAACGGACGGCCTGGGAAGGCACGCAGGCCACGACGACGTCGGCGCCGCGACAGGCCTCCCTCAGGTCCATCGTCGCCTCGATGTTAGGGCTCAAGGGCACGTCGCCGATGTAAGCGCTGTTGCGATGGTTCTGGCGGAGGTCGGCGATGGTGTCCGGTTCGATCGTCCAGAGCCGAACGGTATGGCCGTTGACGGCGGCCACCTGTGCCATGGCCGTGCCCATGTTGCCGCCGCCGAGGACGCCAAAGGTGGCCATGGCTAGAACCTCAACGTGGCCAGGTCCTGCGCCAGGAACACGTTCTCGAGCCCACTGACATCAGGATCCGATTCGCGGTGAGTGAGGACGATCGCCGTCTCACGGGGCAGCTGGCGGCGCAGTTCAAGCGCGTCGGCAAAGCCCATGTGCAGGGGCCCACGTTCGGCATGGGTGCAGTCCATGACCAGCACGTCGGCGCCGTGGGCCAGCTGCAGGACGGCTTCGCTGTATTCGCAATCGCCGGTGTAGGCGACGCTGCGGCCGCCGATCGTAACCCGGTAGCCGAACGATTGCAGGCCGGCTGCGTGCGGCACCGGCAACGCCGCGAACGACACCTCAGCGACCGTCTGTTCTTGGCCCGGAGCTGCCTCCAGGTAGATGCGGCGATAGCCGTCGTCCTCGCGGCCGCGGAGGCTGGGATAGCACATGGCGTTGAACGACTCCAGGAAATCCTGGCACCCCGGCGGCCCGACGATCGTCAGGTCCCGCTCGCGGCGCGTTACATAACTGTAGTCGAGGAGCAGGAAAGGCAGGCCGGCGAAATGGTCGCCGTGGAAATGGCTGATGAAGATGACATCGATGTCCTTGGTTGCCCGACCGAGCCGCCGAAGTTGCGGCAGCGTGGTCGGCGGCGCGTCGAAGAGATAGCGGCCGTTGAGCAAAAAAGCGCTCCAGTAGCGCCCGTCCTTGCAGAAGGCGCTACCGGAGCCCAGGAAGCTCAGTTCCAGCAAAGCCCTAAGCGGGGACTGTCGTGTACTCCCGCTGTACGCCGTTCAGGAATCCCCAGAGAGCCTCGACAGCTTCGTTGACAGCGGCCCGCGCAGCCGCCTGCTTCCCGTCGTCATCGGCGTAGCGCCCTACCATCTCCCGCGTCACCTGGGAGTGGGCGACATCGATGCTCTTGTGCACGTTGAAGAACTCCAGGCCGCGGCGGTCGACGATGCCGTAGAACTGCTTGAGCCCGTCGATCTTGCTCTCAGAGACAGCCGGCAACATCGACTCGTAGGCGTAGAGGGCCGCGATGGCCTCCACGAAGGAGCCGCGCCTGCACAGACGCGTAAAAGCGGCATCGAGAGCTGACGTCTCAGGCAGGGGCTCGTCTCCGGCGATATTGGATCGTTCAAGGCCGAGAGCCTCGCCGAAACGCAGCCATAGCTCCTGGTGGTTACGCTCCCCCTGCTCCTCCTCAATGAGGTTCTCCAGTAGCTGTTGGCGGTCGCCTAGCTCAGGGCAGGCGGAATGGGCGCCGCTTACGTAGGTTGGGAAGCGGAGCACGTGCTGGTGGTATTGCCGGGTGTATTGCCGCAACGATTCCAGCGAGAGTTTCCCCTCTGACCACAGCTGGTAGAAGGGATGCTTCAGTAGGTGTTTCTCTTGGATGATGGCGTCGAGTTCTGCCAGGAAGCGATCGGTGGGAGTCAACGTGCTGCTCCTTTAGATTACTCTGGTTGGGAGGATGGACGTAATGATAGCAGCTAGACCGGCGCCGTAACAGCGCGAGCTGGCTTCCAGCCACGCTTACTTCGCTGTTATCTGGCCGCCCATCCGACCATATATCTGACAGCGGAACGAGTATTCGCCTGGAAGCAAATTCAGGTGCAATTCCCCTACGCATGGCCCTGTGCAAGCCGGTATGGCACCAAGAGACTTGGCGTTCTTATCAAGCACTTCGATGCTGTGCTGGACGCCCGCTTCCGTGTTGTTAAGCCTGATCACGATGTCGGTGTTGGCGACGGTGGTTGCGATGATCGGCGCGAAACGTTGAGGTGCGAGCGCCGTAATTGTCAGGTCCGTTTGGGGGGTTCTGATCTCGTTGGGAATGCTTGACCGCTCCGGCCTCGGCGCAGCCGTTTCGGATGGTTGCGGTGTGGCGTTGTTGCCACCGGAGCAGGCGGCCAGAACGAGAGCGAGCCCGCTACAGCCGATCAGTGCTGCCAGAAAGAGGAATCCCTTCGTGCCCCACATCATCCCTCCCTGTCTCCGTTCCAGTAAGCGCCCCTACGAGTAAGACTTCTGAGCGCCGGCACCCTATTGGGCGGTGATGACCCCGAACATGTTCGCGGGGTGAACATCGCACCTGAACGAGTAGTTGCCGGCCTGGTTAAGGGTGAGGCTCACGTCTGCGGCCTGCCCGGGGCTCAGAAAAGCCCCGCCTACCGGCACGACGATATCGTCCGCCGTGCCGTACTTACCGTCCGGTCCAGCGATCCTCAAGTTGTGGGGTGCTGCGCCCTCGTTGGTGAGCCGCAGCGTAACCGCAGCACCAACTTTCACTACCAGGTTGTTCAGGGTGAAGAAATTGTCCTTCGCGCTGGTGGCCAGGATGCCAGCGGCGTTAGGCTGCGTGGCCGCGGCCTGCACGCCCTGGGCCGCTGAGGGGCGAGCCGGCTGGCCGGCGCTGGGCGTTGGGCCGCCACCCTCTCCGGGCGCCGGAGCGTTCTGGCCGCAGGGCGGGATGCCGGATTCGCCGGTCAGTGGGCCGGTCGGCGGCGGCAGTGGGCCGTTGAAGATCTGAGTATCGGCGGCGTGTGGCGCAGGCTGCGTATCGAAGGCGCCGCGATCGACGATGATCATGTTTCGATCGGCCCGCACCTCAACGACCTTGACGATCTCGTCCTCGAGGCGCAGGTACTGGTCCGGCGTAATGCCGATGTTGGGGTTGTTTACGATCAACGTGCGCTCGGAGGCAATGACGCTGAACGTTAAGAGCAGCGGCGGGCCCTGCAGTGGCAGGCGGTCCTGCTCCGATTCGATCACGTGTGCCTCGTCCCAGCCGAGCTGGCTGACACGCTCTGGATCGAAACTGACGCCGCTGCTGCCGCTGCCGGTTATCAGCGTCACCAGCTGGTCGATCTGCGTGTTGGTCAGCGGGCCGCCCTGCGCTTGAGACCATGGCGGCATGAGCGTGCCGACTCTCCCGCAGCGGATCGTGTCGGTGAGGCGCTGGCGCAGCGGCGTTAGTTTGCCGTCTTCCGTAGGCCGATTGGTATCGACGTTGAGCGGCAGACCCGGGAAGTTGACGTTTTCAGACGAGCCGAGCCCGTTGGGGCCGTGGCAGATGCGGCAGTTTACAGCGAAGATCTTGCCGCCGCGCTCGCCGTTCTCCTCTACCTGCTTGTCTGTCGCGGCGGTGGAGCGGACGTTCTGGTCCCAGACAAAGTAAAAGCCGAAAGTCACCACCAGCAGGATCAGGAAGCCGATCATGATGTTGACCTGCTTGTTGGTGTTCATTCGCTAAGCTGTTCCCTCATTAACCTCTAGGCGTTGGGCAGCTTGACGGCGCGCGATGGGTTATCGGCGCCGCCCGGCTTGGCATTGTTAGGGCCCGTCTGGACAACAACGCTGCCATCAGCTTGTGGCTGCACCTTGAAGGTATCCATGGAACGCGGGGCCGGGCCAAAGACGCGGACGCCGCCGTCCTTGGTGTATGTCGAGCCGTGGCAGGGGCAGCGGAACCAGCCCTTACGGTCAAGGAAGGTGAAGTCCGGCCGCCAGGGCACGGTACAGCCCAGGTGGGGGCACTTTGTCCAGAGGGCCAGCACGCCGCCCTCCGTCTCCTCGCCGTTGGGCGTCGTCCCGGGCTTAAGATTGACCATCCAGAAGCGTCCCTCGAAGTTGCGGACGGGATCGGCACCGGGGGCCGGAATATTGCTCTTGCTCACCGGCACCGGTCCGCCGAAGCCGCGGATATTGCGGGGGTAGAGGAAGTCCAGCCAGGGTCCGAACAGGGCGAGCAGTGATAGCGAAAGCCCGGTCCAGAAGGTGCCCAGGAGGACGAAACGCCGCGTAAAGAGAGGCCGCGGCCGCGGAGCCGGCAGCGCCACCGGCGTGTCCGGTGGCAGCACCGGCTCACCGCGTTGTTGACGGCGGTCCGCAATTGTTATAGCGGATTGCCGCGCGATGCGCCAACGCGGCACGGCCTGGCCCCCCTGGGGCAGGCCGGCAGCGTTACCTTCTTGTGGCGGGTTCTGCACTTTGGGTCAAACTCCGTCTATGGGCAACCCGGTGGCGATGCCAGGGTGCCGCAATCGACATGAATGCTGCTGGGCACCGTTAGCGCCTGCCCCTGGCCGCGGAAGAAGCTGCCGACGATGGTCAGCGTCAGATAGGCGGCCATAGCGCCGGTGAACATGATAATCAGGACATCCCTGGTATTGCGCGCCCAGCCGACGCGGAACAATGCGTAAATGATTAACAGCGTGAGAATGATGATGACGCTCAGCGGGATGATCTGCTCCGTCATTACGGCGGCAACGTTGATGTGGAAGTTTCCCCAGAGGTGCAGGTTCTTGAATCGCAGCTCTGAGAAGCCCCAGAACTGGGGTAAAGGGAACTTATAGTCCCGCGGCCAGTCAAAGTTGCCGATGCTGAAGTGCAAACGTGTCTGCAATTCGCGCACGCCGCCAATCCCCTGGCTGCCGCCGGTCAGGCAGGGCGGCCAGGGGTGTGGCTCGTCCTTGCAGGAGGGGATGAAGCGCGTCAGCTGCTCGAACTTGGCGGCATCGAAGAGGATCAGCACCCAGGTGACAACCATAGAGTAGATGGCGCTGACTCCGGCCAATCGGCCCGAGAAGCGGGTGCCGAACCAGACGCCCTGCTGCTCCGTGCTGCGGTCCACGTAGGGGATGACCATCATGAATCCCAGGAAGATGGTCGGCAGGATGACGCCGGCCCAGGCCTTGTCCATGTGCAGGAGCAGCTCCTGCAGGTTCA
>DASRHH010000168.1:0-11513 GCA_035650635.1 Dehalococcoidia bacterium
CTTTCGGGCGCCGCTGACCTGGGTGGGCTGGACGCTCACCGGCTACCAGCTCGTGCAGATCATCATGCTGCCGCTCGCGGGACGACTCAGCGACACGCTCGGTCGCAAGCGCGTCTTTCTCGCGTGTACGGCCGCCTTCACCCTGGGCTCGCTGCTCTGCGGCCTGGCTCCGTCCATCGGCTTCTTGATCGGCTTCCGCGCGCTGCAGGCGCTCGGCGGCGGCGGGCTCATGCCCTCGGCGATCGGCATCATCAGCGACCAGTTCGGCGACCGGCGGGCCCAGGCGCGCGGCTTGTTTAGCAGCGTCTTCCCTATCGGCGGCATCATCGGCCCCAACCTGGGCGGATTCATCGTCGATAACCTTTCCTGGCGTTGGATCTTTTTCGTCAACATTCCGCTGGGAATCCTTCTGCTCGTCGGCGGCCTGCTTGTCCTGCCCCAATACGCACGCAGCCATGAGCATAACAAGCTGGATTTGACCGGCGCGGCAATGTTTGCCGCCGGCATCTTTAGCGTGCTGTTTGCGATGACCACCCTGGCCAACCACCCGCACAACCTGGCGAATCCCATGGTCTGGGGCTTCCTTGCGCTGGGGATCCTGCTCCTCATCGTCTTCCTGCGACACGAGGGCCGCGTGCCAGCGCCGATGGTGGAGCTGGAGCTGCTGCGCTGGCGACCTTTCTTTGCCGCCAACGTTTACAACTTCATCTACGGCGCCTGCGTCTTCGGGCTCTTCAGCTTCATCCCGTTTTACGCCCACGACGTTTATGGTTTGTCAGCCGGCGATACCGGGCTGCTCTTGACTCCGCGCTCCATCGTCATGGCAGTAACCTCCACCATCAGCAGCTTCTTCTTGATCCGCTTCGGCTACCGCCTGCCCATGATCTTTGGCGCCGTGATCATCTCCATCACATTCGCCATACTGAGCCAGGGATTCCACGACGTGAGTCTTCTGGGCTTCCACCCGTCTAACATGACCCTCCTGGCGCTGATCGTCATGATCGCCGGCTTCGGCATCGGCATCGCGGGGCCGGCGTCCAACAACACGGCGCTGGACCTGGTGCCGGAGAAGATATCGGCTGTCGCCGGCATCCGCGGCATGTTCCGCTCCACCGGCGGCGTGCTTGGCACGGCGGCTATCCCGCTGGCGCTGAGCCAGTTCAACGACAAAGCGCAGGGCTGGCAGGCCATCTTTACCGTCCTGATTTTCGTCATTCTGCTGATCGTGCCACTGGTCTTCCTCATACCCGATATGGCGCGGCAGCGGCATCTGGCCCGGCGCGATGCGGTACGCGCCGCTGTCCCCGAGGCAGCCGGACCCATCGAGCTCTAGCGACCTCAAAACCCGGGCGATGCGAGAGGGTCTGGCAGATGAGATTCTTCGCGCGGCTCAGAATGACACGCGCGGGCTGGACCGGGCTGGATAAAGCTACGCCGCGGACGATGTCCGCGGCGCTCTCTTTCCGCTAACGCAGCCGGCTACGAGGCGACCCTTGGATAGAGCTTGCCGGCGATGAACAGCAGGACGATCATCATGCCGCCCAGAACGGCGAAGTCCGTGCCCAAGCCGAAATGGCTGCTCCCACCGGCCGGCATCATGGCGCGCAGCGCGTCCACCAGGTAGCTCAGCGGGTTACCCTTTGCGATGACCTTGAGCCAGCCCGGCATGATGGAGATCGGGTAGATGGCACTGCTGGCGAAGAAGAGCGGCATCGTCATCACCTGGCCGATGCCCATGAAGCGCTCTCGGGTGCGCACGATGCAGGCGATGATCAGCGAGAAAGTGGAGAAGAGCGAGGCGCCCAGGATGACGGCGCAAATGACACCCAGCAGATGCAACGGATTCCAGGCCATGTGCACGCCCAGGATCAGGGCGATGATGTAGACGATTGCTCCCTGGGAGAGGCCCCGCACGCCCGCGGAAAGCGCCTTGCCCAGCACCAGGGCCATACGCGGCGTGGGACTGGCCATGAACTTGTGGACAATACCCAGGTCGCGCTCCCAGATGATGCCAATGCCGTAGAAGATAGCGATGAAGAGCACGCTCTGCGCCAGGATGCCCGGCGCCATAAACGCCCGATAGGAGAGGTCGCCTGAAGGGATGGCCCGGGTGCGGCTGAAGACCTCGCCGAAGACCAGCAGCCAGAGCGCCGGCTGAAAGGCTCGGGTTATCAGCTCGGTGGGATCATGCCGTAGCTTGCGAGCCTCCAGCTCCGTTATGGTCCAGGTTTTGGCGATGAAGTTGGCGGTGGCGGCCCAGGGTACGGCCAGGCCGAATTGCTGCGCCTCAGCCGAGGCGGCGGGCAACACGCCTTGTTCTTGCAGTCTCACGATAACCCCCTCCAGTTTCTTCCAGCTTGCCGCCGGCGTAGTAGGCGAACACCTCGTCGAGGGTCGTATCGCTGTCGCCGATGGAGGCCTTGAGGTCAGCCGGCGATCCCACCGCCGCGATGAGGCCCAGATGCATGATGGCCACTCGCTCGCAGAGGACGTCCGCCTCTTCCATGTAGTGCGTCGTCAAGATGATCGTTGTGCCGTAATCGCTGCGCAGCTTCTCGATGTGGTCCCAGACGGCGTTGCGCGCCATCGGGTCCAGGCCAACGGTCGGCTCGTCCAGGAAGAGGACTCGCGGCCGGTGCAGCATCGCCTGGGCGATTTCGAGCCGCCGGATCATGCCGCCGGAGTAGGTGCGCACCAAGCGGTCGGCGGCCTCTTCCAGGCCCATGAAGGCCAGCGAGGCGCGGATCCGCTCCTGGCGCTCCTTGGGCGGGATGTCGTAGAGCCGCGCGAAGACCATCAGATTCTCGTAAGCGGTAAGAGCGCCATCTGCGGAAAGCATCTGCGGCACGTAGCCGATGATGCGCCGCACCTGCCCGGATTGCTTGACCACGTCATAGCCGCCCACTTCGGCGCTGCCACCATTAGGCGGCAAGAGCGTGGTCAGCATCTTGATTAGCGTCGTCTTGCCAGCGCCGTTAGGGCCCAGGAGCCCGAACGTCTCGCCGCTCTCCACGCCGATGCTGACCTTGTTGACGGCGATTAGCTCACCAAAGCGACGGGTGATCTCGTGGGTCTCCAGGATCATACATACGCCTCCGACCTGACGTCCGGAAAGGCATCCAGCAGCAGCTGCATCGCCTGAGCCACGGTTTCGCGCTCCTCCGGAGTGAGGCCGGATAGGACGTCCACCAGGCGCGTTTGCGCCGCCCGGCGCGCCGAGTCGAAGAGGTCGCGTCCGTGCGGGGTCAGCGTCAGGGTGAGATAGCGGCGGTCAGTGGTAGACACCTGGCGATCCGCCAGCTTGCGCTCGACCAGACCGTCGACCATCTTCGATGCCGATGGCAGCATCAGGCCGACATGCTCCGCCACGTCCGACAGCGAGGCTCCCGGGTGACGCGAGAGGAAGCCGAGGGCGCGGAATTGCGGTATCGAGAGGCCCTCACGATGCCGCCGCATCTCGGCACGAATGTAGCGAACGACGGCGGGCACGGTATCGAGAACGAGTCCGGCGGCGTCGATCGCTGCCGCTGGGTGTTCGGTTTCGCTGGCTAACCGTTTCATAAGCTAACTATACACTAGCGCGTACGACCTGGCAAGCGCCTGCTGGGAGGCATCGCGTTGACAGGCCCCGCCAACTCGCTGACAATCGAGGGGCAGCGGCGCGAGGCCGCTGAGGCTCCGGGTCGGGGCGTAGCGCAGTCCGGTAGCGCACTTGAATGGGGTTCAAGAGGTCGCCGGTTCGAATCCGGCCGCCCCGACCAAACTAAGCCCCGGCAATCACCTTCAGTCTTGACCATGTTCCTCAATGACGCCTGGATCAGGCGCGTGGACTCTGGCTGGCAGGAGTTGCTGGCCACCGTGAAGAGCTATCCGCCAGAGGAGCTAACCCGGCCGAACGTTATCGGCGCCTGGTCTGTCAAAGACCTGCTGGTGCACATCTCCAGCTGGGAAACCGAGTTTCTCCAGGCTATGCCGCTCATACTGGCGGACCAACGACTGCCCCGCTACTCGACGACATACGGCGGTATCGACGCCTTCAACGCGCTGGTGCAGGAGCGCGCCAAGGGTTTGCCGCAAGACGAGGTGCTGCGTGCGTTCGCCCAGAGCCACGAGCGCCTGGTAGCAGCCATCAGGTCGCTCGCGCCAGCCCTTCTGCAGGGACGGCCACGGACACATCAGCGCTTGGCCAGACGGCTACGGCAAGACACTTACGGGCACTACGCCGAGCATGCTCTGGAGTTGCCGCGCTGGCGAGGAGCCAACTCGTAGCTTCGAGATTGATGGTATGCGCCGGTTCGCGAATCCGGCCCGCCCCGACCAAGACCCTTTTCGCAAAGTCACTCCGCCGCGTGCCGGCCAAGCCGAAGCCCTCCTAGACTGGCAACAGCGTCGCGAACGTCACGAGCGCGGCCAGACCCATCAGCCCCACCGTCCCCCAGCCCAACACGTTGGAAAACAGGCCGTTGCGGTGCCGGCCAACGATTCGCTGGTCGTTGCTGACGACGACTATCGCAGCGATGAGCAGCGGCGATATGGCGCCGTTGACGATGGCCGCCAGGAACAGCGCCCTGATCGCCCCAACTCCGGATAGCGCGATCGCCAGGCCAAGGACGGTGGCGACCGCAATTACCACGTAGAACTGCTTTGCCCGGCGCGGCTCCTGGTCCAGGCCCTCCTGCCAGTCGAACACCTCCGCCACCGCATAAGCCGCGGAGCCTGCCAGAACCGGGATCGCCAGCAGCCCCGTGCCGATGAACCCAAGGGCGAAGAGTGTCGTCGCTGAGTCACCAGCCAGGGGGCGCAAGGCCTCGGCCGCCTCTCGCGCGGTCGAAATGTCCCTGACGCCGGCCTGGTAGAGCGTGGCAGCCGTGGTCAACACAATGAAGTAGAAGACGATGTTTGCCAGGAACATGCCCACATCCACGTCCAGGGTGGCCTGCTTAATCTGGGCCTCGCTGCCCACCCGCAGGTGCTCCTTGTGCAGCTCCTCCACCTCCTCAGAGGCCTGCCAGAAGAAGAGATAGGGTGAGATTGTCGTTCCCAGGATCGCCATCACGGTCGTCACGAAGGACGTCTTCAGTTCGATGCTCGGCAGGAACGTGCTCTTCAGCGCCTTCGACCAATCAGGGTTGGCCGAGATGGCATCGACGAGATAGGCGAAGAGCACAAACGTCAGGACTTTCAAGTAGGTGACGAAGACCCTGTAGGGAATGATTATCTCGGACGCAGCAATGCCCAGTGCGATCGGTACAACCGTCGCCCCCTCCGGGGCGCCGGTCAGCAGCTCCAGGCCGGACGCTATGGCGGCCAGGTCCGCCCCGATGTTCACCGTATTGGCGATGAAGAGCAGGATGACCAGCCCAATGAGGATCTGGCGAGAGTAATGCTGTTTGAGTGCCGCCGCCAGGCCCTTCCCCGTGGTCAGGCCAATCCTCGCGCACATATTCTGCACGGCCGCGTTCATGGGCAGGGTTATGAGGGCCGTCCAGAGCAGCGCGTAGCCGGTGCGCGCCCCGGTCACGGAGTAGGTGGCGATTCCGGAGGGGTCGTCGTCGGCGGTGCCGGTAATGACGCCGGGCCCCGGCACCTTGAGGGCCTGACCGAGGATGCTTCTCGAACGGGCCATTGCTTGCCTGGGCCGCGGTTTGAGCTCGCTCAATCAGCTCCGGGGACGCGCCGTTCGAACATCGCTGGCATAGTACCAGCTGCCAGCATCCTCGTGCTGAGAGCGCTGGGGAAAAATCATTCGCGACGGCAATGACACGATCCACCCCATGACGTTCGAGGACGTTTCGAGGCGGGTCGCCGGGACGCTCCTCAAGCTCGGTAGCCTGAAGAGCCCGAATCAGACGGAGCCAATCCGGCTGAACGAATCGGAACTGACGGCCTCAGTTGGCACCAGCCGGGAGATGATCAGCCGCTGCCTTTCGTCCCTGCAGCGCCGGGGCATCATCGAGTTCAGTCGCGGCCAGCTGCGAGTCCTTCTTCCTCAAGCTCTAAAGGCCGCCACGCCCAACGGCAATTAGTCCGCTGCGGGCTCGCTCGCCGCGGGGACGCCTAGCGGCAGCGACGTCTCGGGCTCGAGCTGCAATTCCGGAGTCGCAGCGCGGCTCTGCAGGACGAGCGCGACGCCGGAGATGATGATCGCCGTGCCGATCACGGAGCTGACACCGACTTTCTCCTCCAGGAAAAGCCAGCCCAGAAACAGGCCAGCCACCGGCACGATGTAGGACGTGAGCGCAGCACGCACAGCGCCGATGCGCGGCAGCAGCCAGAGGAAGAGGATGTAGGCCAGCGCGCCGGAGAGCGCTCCCGCTGAGGCGATGCAGGCCCAGGCCTTGGCGCTCATGCGTGCGTCGGGCGGCCAGTCGAAGATCAAGAGGATCGCTGACAGGATCACCACCGCCATCATGAAGTAGGTGCCGGTCAGGGTCAGCGGGTCTTCCGTACGGATGACGACGCGGGCGTAGACGGCGTTCAACCCCCAGGAAGCGGCCGCTGCGATTACCGCCAGCTCAGCGACCACGTTGGAATCGTTGAGGTTGAAGATATCGCCGTTGGTGAAGACGATGACGCCGGCAAAGCCGACGATAAGCCCGCCGGCGCGGCTCAGGTTGAGCCGCTCGTCGGCCAGGAGGAGCGCGCTGAACAGCGCCGCGAAGAGCGGCATCGTCGCGTTGAGGACGGCCGCGACACCGGCATCGATGCGGATCACCGCCCAGGCTACAAGCAGCAATGGGATGATCGTGTTGAGCAGCGCCATCCCCGCCGCCTTGGGCCAGAGCCCGCTGGTCGCGATGAAGGGGACTTGCCGCGCCCTCATGTAGGCAAAGATGGCGACGCCGCCGATGAACGTCTGGATGGTGACCAGCGTCAGCACAGACGTCTCTGCTATCGCGACCTTGGTGAAAACGTAGGAGGCGCCCCAGAGTATCCCGACCAGCACGAGTATGAACAGCGTCCTGGCGTTCATGGCCCCATAATAGTCGATGCGGCAGCGCTTTAGTCCTTCCGGCAGGCTAATTATTTCCAATTCGCTAACCCGCTTGACTGTCGCTGCGGCGCGGCGTACTAAGGCATAAGCAATCCAAGTTTCCCAACGGGAGGTAGCATTGGACGGAGAACAGATCGACCAGATTACATTGCACGTTAAGGACCTCAAGGAAGGCGTCGCGCTCTTCTCGGAGCTGCTCGGCGCCAAGTTCGCCGAGCCGGTGGAGCTGAACATCGCCGGCCGCAAGGCGCAGCTAGCGTTCAGCAACATCGGCCTCGGCATCGCCCAGCTGGAGGAGCCGGTCGAGGGGCTGCGGGCGATCGGCTTCAAGGTCGGCGACCTCGATGAGCTGAAGGCGAAGCTGGAGAAGCGCGGCATGAAGCCGGTGTTCGAGGGCGGCAGCGGCAGCATGAAGGAAGCCCAGTACGATATCTACGGCATGCGCTTCAACTTCGCTGAGTACAAGGGCGTACCGATCTCCAACCGCGCCCTCAGCCTGCAGCTGGAACGCGCCGGCCTCATCTAGCGCCGCAATGCCGGCACAGGTCTGGGAGCTCTGGTACCCGGAGGCCGCGTCCCAGGGCCTCTACTTCGCGCGGGGGCGCCTGGACGCAACCGAGTTCCTGCTGGTGCACGCGCCGCCGCCTGCGCTCAGCGTCCGCGTCGTCAGCGACGACGGGACGCTGCTGGCCCGCGGCGAGAACCTATCGCGCAGCGCCGACACGCCGATGGCGCGGCTACGCCTGCAAGGCCGCGAGATCCAGCGCGAGGACGTCTGGCCCGGCGAGGAGGACTTCGGCCGGCCGGTTATCCTGCCCGGCGGCGAGGCCGGCCTGCTGGTCTCGTGGTGGAACGCCGACGACCACAGCGAGTGGCGCTGGCGCATCGAGCTGTATAACCACCGTTAGCGCCGGGCCGTGGAGGCGACCTGCGGCAGCAGGTCCGCGAAGGTGAAGCCGTCGCGCAGGACGCACTCGCCGAGGGTCACTGCGATGGGCCCGCTGAAATTGGGCGCCGCTTGCACGAAGGTGTGGAACTCGCCGTTCTCGCCGCAGGGATCGATGCCGGCCGGCAGGTCAGCCAGCAGCGACTCGTCGTAGCGCCGGCCGGCGAATTCCGCAGGCAGCACTCTCGGGTCGACGCAGACCAGGGTGGCGCGGAAGCCGCTCGCCATAAGCCGGCGCGCGAGCTGCGCCGTGTCCTCACCCCAGATTGGAAAGACAGGACGCAGGCCACTGCCGGCTAGCTTCTCTTCTCGATAGGAGCGCACGTTCTGTAGGAAGAGGTCGCCGAAACCGACGGCCTCCACGCCGTCCGCGATGAGTTTCTCGACCGCAGCGGCCATGGCGGCCTCGTAGTCCTCCATGGTGCAGCCGGCGGGAATGAGGACCGGGTAGACCGGCAGGCCGAGGACGCGCGCCTGGGCCTGCAGCAACTCGACGCGCACGCCGGACATGCTGACCCGGTTGTAATCAGAGGTGATGGTTGTGAGGAGACCGCTGACCTGGTACGCCGGGTCTTGCTGCAGGCGCCAGAGCGCCACGGCGCTGTCCTTGCCGCAACTCCACGCCATTACCGTTCGCGTGGACATAGCGCCCTGTACTCCCGGCGCGGGCTACGGCTACTCTTGTGGTGGGCTGTTCTCGCCCAGCTGGTGCAGGAACTGCCAGAGGCTGGCGCCTTCGGCCGGGTTCCAGCCGTCGAATCCGGGGTCCATGAGCGGCTTCAGGTCATCGTGCCGTAGCGTGGAGAGCACCTCAAGCTCCAGGGCATCGAAGTACCCGACGGCGCCGGAGCGCATGTTCTGAATGCGCAGCCGCGGGCTGAGCCCGCTGTCGTCCCTCTCTACGCGTACCCAGGCGAACTCGTTACCCAACTCGATCATCGACTCGTTTGCCATTTCTCATTGACCCCTTCGGCTATCTGACTTTGAGCGCGTCACTGCCACAGATTACCCTTTGTTGGCGTTTTTGCCAATCAGCGGCTAGACATCGCGACGGGTGGAGTCGCCGACGGCGGCCTGCGCAGCTGCCAGGCGAGCGATGGGGATGCGGTGCGGCGATGCGCTGACGTAGTCCAGGCCCACCCTATGACAGAACCGCACCGACTCCGGGTCGCCACCGTGCTCTCCGCAGATCCCCAGCTCCAGGTCAGGCTTGACGGCGCGTCCCTCCTTGGCCGACAGCTCGATGAGCCGACCGACGCCGCGCTCGTCGAGCGTGTTGAAGGGGCTGATGGGCAGGAGCTTGGTCTGCACGTAGTAGCTGAGGAACTTCTCCTCGGCGTCGTCGCGGCTGAAGCCGAAGGTCATCTGCGTCAGGTCATTGGAGCCGAAGGAGAAGAACGCCGCCTCCTGCGCGATCTCGTTCGCCGTGAGGGCGGCGCGCGGTACTTCGATCATCGTCCCGAAGCGGATCTCCAGCTCGACGCCCTCGTTATTGGCGACCTGCGCCACCACGTACTTGAGGGTCGGATTGAGCTCCCGTAGCTCCGCGACGTCGGCGACCAGTGGGATCATGATTTCCGGGTGCGCATCGATACCGTCCTTGCGTAGTTTACACGCCGCCTCAGCGATGGCACGGACCTGCATCTCATAGACTTCTGGAAAGGTGATCCCAAGCCGGCAGCCGCGATGTCCCAGCATCGGGTTCACCTCCCGCAGGCGCGCTATCGCTGCCAGGTCCTGCTCGCGCTGGGCCAGCTCCGGAGAACCGGGCTCGGTGGCCCGCAGGGCCGCGACCTCCTCCAATACGCGCTCGTACGGCTCCAGGAACTCGTGCAGGGGCGCATCCAGGAGGCGGATGACTACGGGCTTGCCCTGCATGACGCGCAGGATGCCGGTGAAGTCCTCCCGCTGGTAGCCCAGCAGGTGCTCCAGCGCGTCCTGGTAGGCCTGCCACTCCGGGCTCTCGGCCAGCAGGGCTTCCGCCTGGCGTAGTTGCTGCTGAGCGGCCTCGCTGCTGTCCTCCTTCGCCAACTCCCGGGCATCGGTCACTCGCTGGCGCAGCTGGACCGAGGCCTGGGCGTTGTTGAGCATCTGGCGGACGTAGGGCAGGCGCTCCTCCGCGAAGAACATGTGCTCCGTGCGGCAGAGGCCAATGCCCTCGGCGCCGTTGTGGATCGCAGCCTCCGCGTCCAGGGGTGTATCGGCGTTGGCGCGAACGCGCAGCCGGCGGGCCTCGTCCACCCAGCTCAGGAGCTTCGAAAGCTCGCGGTTGCCGTCGACATTCGGCACCACCGTCGGCAGGCGGCCCAGGAATACCTCGCCGGTGAAGCCGTCCAGGCTTAGCTCCTCGCCCTCCCGCACGACGTGACCGTTGGCCCGCAGCTCGCCAGCGTGGGGGTCAACGAGGATTCCCTCGCAGCCGACGACAGCTGGCTTGCCGAGACCGCGCGTCACCACGGCGGCATGGCTGGTGCGGCCGCCGCGGCTGGTCAGCACGCCGACCGCCTTGAGAATGCCGGGCATGTCATCTGCGGCCGTCTCCGGCCGTACCAGGACGACGCGCTCGCCGCGCTCGGCCATGGCAATGGCGGAATCGACTGTGAAGGCGACCTTGCCTGTGGCCGCTCCGGGTGAGGCGTTGATGCCCTTGCCCAGCAGCCGACCGTTTGCCTGCGCTTTGGCGGATTCGTCGAAGCGCGGCAGGTAGAGCTGCGCGAAGTCCGCTGCCGGCACCCGGAGCACGGCCTCATCTTTCGTGATCAGGCCCTCGTCCGCCATATCGACCGCGGCCTTGACGGCGGCGAAGATCGTGCGCTTGGCGGAGCGTGTCTGCAGGAAGTAGAGCCGGTTCTTTTCGATCGTGAACTCAATGTCCTGCATGTCCCGGTAGTGCTGCTCAAGGCGGTTGGCGATCTCCGAGAGCTGCTCATAGACCTCCGGAAACTCTTCCGCCATCCCCTTATCGATCTGCTTGGGGGTGCGCACGCCAGCCACTACGTCCTCACCCTGGGCATTCGGCAGGTAATCGCCGTAGAGCTCCTTGACGCCTGTCTCCGGGCTGCGAGTGAAGGCGACGCCGGTAGCGCTGTCCCAGCCCAGGTTGCCGAAGACCATCGCCATGACCGTACAGGCGGTGCCGAGATCGTGGGGGATCTTCTCGAACTCGCGGTAAGCGATCGCACGGCGGCTGTTCCAGCTGCGGAAGACAGCCTCCACCGCCATGCGCAGTTGCGTCCACGGGTCGTCAGGGAAGGTGCCGTCCGGCGAAACGCGCTCAACGATCTTGCGGAAACGGCGCACCAAGTCTTGCAGGGTCTGCGCGCTCAACTCCGCGTCCGTGGCGACACCGGCCTTCTGACGCGCCCCGCTGAGGGCTTCTTCGAACTCCTCTTCGGGCGCATCCAGCACGACCTTGCCGAAGAGCTGGATGAAGCGCCGGTAGGAGTCCAGGGCAAAACGCTCGTCGCCGCTGAGACGCGTCAGGCCTTTGATAGTCTCGGCGTTGAGGCCCAGGTTGAGGATCGTATCCATCATCCCCGGCATCGAGAACTTGGCGCCGGAGCGAACGGAGAC
>DASRHH010000169.1:0-2448 GCA_035650635.1 Dehalococcoidia bacterium
GGAGCCATAGGGTGGGCCGACCGACTGTTCTTCAGCGGCGTCAGTTCTCAGGAATTGGACATCAGACGATTGGAGGTCCTGCTCAAAGGAGCCAGCCTGCTCTTTGGGTTTGGCTGTTCGATCCTCATTTACCTTATCCTGCGCAAGCTCCACCTCAAGCAGCGCGATGCACTAGTTGGCGGCGCTCTGCTCATGTTCAATCCCGCCATGTGGTTCAATGTGTCGATCTGGGGAGAGACGGAAACCATCAGTCTCTTCTTCGTGCTGCTATCGATCTGGCTTGCCGAACGCGATTCGCCGTTCGGCGCGTGGCTCTCGCTGGGGGTTGCGGTCCTGACCCGACCCCAGATGAGTATTCCTGCTTTGCTTCTTGGTTGCGTCTATCTGCGAAAATTCAGGCCAAGCCATAACCTGCGGGGAATATCGTGGGGTGTCATCGGTCTCTTTTTACTGATTTCGCCATTATTGTTGGCGCTCAGTCCTTCGCTGCCGGTTGATGTCTTGCGAGCAAACTTTGCCTTGAGAGTTACCCCGGATGTCGGCGGCTACGTGACTGCCAAAGTCGCTTCCGATGGGTATTCGTTTTGGCCGCTGGTTACCGGACTCCTGGAAGGACAGTCTGGACTCTCCCGCTTTGCCTTTCCCAGCACCGCACCACTTATCGCCGGGCACACCTACGCTGGGGTCAGCGCTTTGCTCTCGATCGGACTTCCTGTGATTATGGCCGGGTATCTGCTCGTGCGGAGGAAAGCAACCGAAGAAGGCCGCTATCTCGTGGTGGTCTCGCTGGCCATGCTGACCTGGCTGATGTTCACAACGTCGTCCTCGTCGCACTATTTCTTGTACGCTCTGGCTCTCGTCATCGTTAGCCGCAAGTGGTTGACGAGCCTGGGTTACTACGGAATGACGTTCGTGCTCACCATAACAACCCTGGTGACTCAATATGGTAGCCTGGGCCGGCATATCCGCAACGTTCCGGACTTGATGCCCCTGCTCCATGCCTCGAACAATGGTTTGACCAGGGGCGTTATGGCACTTTACTCGTCGGACTGGTTCATCACGGTCGGCATCTTGGCTAACCTGGCCGCCGTGCTCTGGCTCGCTCTTGAGGCGCTGTGGACCGGGCGGCAAACGGAGCCGCGCGAGCGACAGGCTCCAGAGCCACGCCAAGCGGAGCGCGAGAACTGGCCGCTGGGCCAGCCGCAGGACGCGACGAGCTAGCCATGCGATTGCTCTTCCTGGTCAGCAGATACGCCAATGACTCCCGGGCCGCCGGCGGCGACGTCCAGGGCTCGCTCTACGCGCGCTACCTCGCCGAGGCCGGACACCAGGTGACCTACCTCACAAGCACCTACCCCGGCGGGCCTGCACGTGAGCTGAGAGACGGAGTCGAGGTCATCCGTCTGGGGCGACCGGAAACTCTGGCCTGGCGCATGTGGGGTTACTATCAGCACCACGGCGGCGAGTTCGATGCCGTCTACGCCGAGGCCTTCGGCGGCGCCCGCGTGCCGTTCCTGGCGCCGCTCTATGTGCGCCAGCCTCTGCTGGCAGCCTGGTACCAGCTCAACCGTCCGCTCTTCGATCAACAGTATGGGCGCACCGCCGGCTTCCTGCTCGGTGGCTTCGAGCGCTGGGTGGCGCGATTGCACCGTCGCGCGACTATCCTGACACCGTCCGAGGCGCGCCGCGCCGACCTCATCGACTTCGGCTTCCGCGCGGAGCAGGTGGTGGCGCTGCCGCCCCTCGGGATCGATCTCGCGGACTTCGCTCCGCCGCCAGCCGCGGGTCGCGAGCCGCTGGTAGTCTGGCTGGGGAAGCTGCGTCGTTACAAGTGCGTCGATCACTTGGTCGCCGCCATGGCTCAGGTCCAAGCAGCGCATCCTGCAGCGCGACTGGTCATTGCCGGTCGCCGCGATGAGGACTCCTACGTCAAGGAGCTGCGCCGCCAGGCTGCCGATCTCGGGATTGCCGATAACGTCGAGTTCGCCTGCGACCTCAGCGAGCAGGCCAAGACGGATCTGCTGCGCCGGGCCACAGTCCTGGCGCTGCCCTCTCCGATCGAGGGCTTCGGCATCGTCTTGCTGGAGGCCGCCTGCCAGGGCACGCCGGCCGTCGTCAGCCAAGGAGTGCCGGAAGAGGTGGTGCGCCATGGCTACAACGGCCTGCGCGTCCCCTTCGGCGATAGCAAGCGGCTGGCGGAGGCGTTGCTACGGGTGCTGACCTCGCCGGAGTTGCATGCGGAACTCGCCGAAAACGCCGTCGCGCACGCGCGGACGTTCTCGCGAGAGCGGCTGACCACCCGGCTGCAAGAGACGCTGCTCGGAGCGGTCCGGCCCGCGACGGACTTTGCTGCAGTACCCGAGACCCACAAGCGCATCGCCTGACCCGCGTTTCCCCAGGCTGGCGCGGCCCCTATAATTGGCGGCGTCCCATGCCAACCCTTGATTG
>DASRHH010000170.1:0-2777 GCA_035650635.1 Dehalococcoidia bacterium
GCGGTCGCCGAAGGCGACCAGGCAGAAGGAGGAACCTCATGACGACCACGCCGGACCGTGCTCCCGGCCCCGGAAGGCAGAACCTGTTCTCGCGCGTCCTCACGGGCTTCGGCTATATCTTCGCCGTTCCCTTCTTCTGGATGGCCATCAAGATCGTGCAGGAGTACGAGCGCGGTGTCATCTTTCGCCTCGGCCGGCTCGTCGGCGCCCGCGGGCCCGGCCTCTTCTTCCTGATTCCCTTCGTCGAACGGATGGTCAAAGTGGACCTGCGGGTCGTCACCATGGACGTCCCGCGACAGGACGTCATCACCAGCGACAACGTAACCGTCAAGGTGGACGCGGTGATCTACTTCCGCGTCGTTAATCCGGATGACTCGGTCGTGCGCGTCGCCGATTTCATTCGCGCCACTTCGCTGATCGCGCAGACCACCCTGCGCAAAGTCATCGGCCAGTCCGTGCTGGACGAGTTGCTGGGCCAGCGCGAGCAGATCAACCAGCGGCTGCAGCAGATCATCGACGAGACGACCGAGCCCTGGGGCGTCAAAGTGACTGCAGTCGAGGTGCGGGATGTCGGTCTGCCGCCGGAGATGGTGCGCGCCATGGCCCGGCAGGCAGAGGCCGAACGTGAGCGTCGCGCCAAGATCATCCACGCCGAGGGTGAGTTCCAGGCCGCTGAGCGCCTGGCCGAGGCCGGCCGCCTCATGTCCGCGACGCCTGCGACCATGCAGCTGCGCTATCTGCAGACGCTGACGGAGATCTCCTCCGAGCACAGCAGCACCATCATCTTCCCGGTGCCGGTCGACATTGTCACCATGTTCCTCAATCGCTTGGGCGGCGGTCTGGGCGGTGATAATGGTGGGTCGCCGGCGGTGCCACCGCCACCTCCGCCTCCGCCACCGGCGGCGTCGATCTCAGGCGAGTCCTCAGCCGGTTAGAGTCACCTCGCCGGCATCCAAGGCGATTAGCGTGCCGTTCGAGCGGCGAAGCAGTAGCGCGCCCTCTTCGTCGACGTCTTCCGCCAGGCCGGACTCGGTGGTATCGCCATGGCGAACGTTCACCGTTTGGCCCAGCGTGACCAATCGCGACCGCCAGGCCTGGTACGGCGAATCGCCCGCCAGCAGCGCCTCGTAAAGCTGCTCCAGCCGGCCGAGGAGCTGCGTCAGAAGCGGCTCTCGCGCCACTGCGCGTCCCAGCTCCTCTCGCAAGCTAGTGGCGATGGCCGCGATCTGGGGATGACGAGCCGCCTGCAGGTTGACGTTGACACCGAGGCCGAGCAGCGCGTAGACCTCCTCGCCAGCGGTCTGGGTATCGATCAGCACGCCGGCCAGCTTGCGCTCTCCCAGGAGGACGTCGTTGGGCCATTTGATGTCCGGCGTGAGGCCGGTCTCGTCCTCCACCGCCTCAGCGATGGCTAACGGCGCCAGCATGCTCAGCTTGCGCAGGGCCGCGGCTGGCGGGCGCAGGACCAGCGTGAGGTAGATGTTCTGGCGCGGCGGCGACTCCCAGCCGCGCCCCAGGCGCCCGCGCCCTGCGGTTTGCTCCTCCGCGAAGACGACAGTCCCTTCGGGCGCGCCCGCTTGGGCCAGCGAGCGCGCCAGGTCCTGGGTGGAGCCAACGCTCTCCTGGTATTCGAAGCGCCGGCCAAGAGAATGAGTGGTCAGGCGCTGCTGGAAGGTGGGGATGTCCAGGGGAGTGTCCATGGCCGTGCGGGGCTGCCGCCGGGAAATGAAGAGGCCAGCCCTAGGGCTGGCCTCTTCATCGGCACGTAAGCCTGTACGTGCCCTTGGGCTTTCTACACCAGCACCTCAAAGAGGTGATGGTGTGAACGGACAGGCTTACTACCGGAGCTCGGTTTATTGTCCATTCACATCACCTCCTTTCCTGCTCAGCAGGCTATCATGGCGCATTTCCACTTACAAGCCCTGTGTGGAAAAATTGTTCGAATCTCCGGGGCTAGCGGCGCGAGAGGATCTCGCGGGCCAGTTGCCGGTCGTCGCACTCGTAGGAGCCGTCGGGCAGCACGATTGTGGTCTCGTGGCCCTTGCCGGCTAGCAAGATAGTGTCGCCCGGCACGGCCATTGCCAGCGCCGCCGCGATCGCCTCGCGGCGGTCCGCTATGACGCGAAAGCCGTCGTCCTCGCTGCGGCCGGCGGCTCGTAGACCGACGGTGATCTCGTCGATAATCGCCATGCGGTCCTCGCTGTACGGGTTGTCGTCGGTCACGAACGTGAAGTCGGCCAGGCGGCCGCTGATCTCCCCCATAGGCCGCCGGCGCTCGCGGTCGCGTTCGCCGATACAGCCGAAGACGGCGACAAGCCGTCCCGGCGTCAGGGGTCTCAGGAAGGCCAGGACGCGCTCCAGCGATTCGGGAGCGTGCGCGAAATCGACCACGACGCGGAAGGGCTTGCCCGCTTGGATCAGCTCCATGCGGCCGGGAGCGCCGCGCCAGCTCTCGATGGCGGCTACGCTGGTCTCAAGGGGTAGTTCCAGCGCCAGCCCGATGGCGGCGGCCGCCAGGGCGTTGTAGACGTTGAAACGGCCCGGGCAGGCCAGATTGACCCGTGCCTCGCCTGCTGGTGTCGACAGCTCGAAAGAGCTGCGCCAGCCGTTCGCCTGCAGATCGCTTGCCCGTGCGTCAGCCGCGCCATCAATACTGTAGGTTAGCTTGAGGGCCTTCGTGCAGGAGGCGAGGTAAGCGTGCGAGGCGTCGTCCGCGTTGAGGACGGCGGTCTTGGACAGGCCCTTCCCGGTCGCGACATCCAGCAGCTCGAACAGCC
>DASRHH010000171.1:0-4014 GCA_035650635.1 Dehalococcoidia bacterium
GGGCCGCTCCGGCAGGTCCTTGCCGTAAGCCTCCACCGTCTGGCCCAGCAGCGTCACCTCCTTGACACCGCGCGACGTCAGGTACGCGACCTCATGCGCGATCTCATGGGGGTCGCGGGAGCGCTCGCGGCCGCGGCGGTAAGGCACGATGCAGTAGGTGCAGAACTTGTTGCAGCCGTGGATCACCGGCACGAACGCCGTTGGGCCGTCCGGTTCCATGAACGTCTCCGGCCAGAACTCGCCGCCCAGGTCTTCGTCCGGCGTGACCAGCCGTAAGATGGCGTCGAACGCCTGCGGCTGCGTCCAGACGTCGACGAAGGGGAAGCGCGAGCGCAGGTCGTCCGGCCGCGGACCGACCATGCAGCCCATGACCGCGATGCGCATCGCTTCCGCGCCGCGCTGCTGCTTGAGGCGTCGCAGGCGGCCCAGGTAGCCCACCGCACGGTCCTCCGCCTTCTGGCGCACCACGCAGGTGTTGACCACTGCCAGGTCGGCTTCTTCCGGCTTCGCGGCCTCCTGCCAGCCCAGGCGGGCCAGGCCGGCGGCCAGCTTGGCGGAGTCGGCCTCGTTCATCTGGCAGCCTTCCGTCCAGATATGGTAGCGCATGGCAAACGCTATATTAGCATGGCGCTTCGGCAGCATCACCGGCGCCTTAGCCGGTGGCGGCGCTTCCGATATACTGGTTAGGCATGGAACAGGAAGCCGCCCCGGAGAGGGTCCAACCGGTTGAGCCGGCCGCCGCAGCCCCTCCAGAGGTCGGGTTCTGGCCACGCCTGCGAGAGCGCCTCCGCGGCTTGCCGACTGGTGCCGTGCTCGGAGTCAGCATCCTGCTCATCCTGGCCCTGGCGGCCGTCGTCAGCTTCATTCCGCTCTTCCTGGGCGTCAGCTCCGACGACATGGAGAGCCTGGGTTACCCCGGCGTTTTCCTGGCGAACTTCATCGGCACGGCGACACTATTCTTCCCGGTGCCCGGCCTCACGGCGGCCGGCCAGGCGCTCATCGTCACGCTGTCCGGCAGCCTGGACCGCAACCTGGTGGCTTTCCTGGGTGGCGCCGGCATGGCTTCCGCGGAACTGACCGCCTACGCCGCCGGCCGCGGCCTGCGCGAGCTCAGCGCGGAGCGCGACATGCCGATCAAGGGCCGTATCGGCCGTTGGCTGCAGAAGGCCGCGGCTAGGGTCGATTGGCTGATGCTGCACTACGGCATCGCGACGTTGTTCTTGCTTTCCGCCGTCCCCAACCCGCTCTTCGAATTCGCGGGCGTGACGGCAGGCGCTGTAAGGATGAACATCTGGAAGTTCTTCACGCCGGTCGTGCTGGGGAAGATGCTGCGGGCGTTCCTGCTGGCCTACCTGGGCCAGCGCTTCCTGAACTTGATTACGTAGCGGGGGCGGTAGCGAGCGTATTCCTATTTCCGTTTGAAGATGACGAGCTTATAGCCATCGGGATCGCGGATGACGAATTCACGGTTGCCCCAGGGCCAATCCCTCGGCTCGCTTGATGGCTTCAGCCCCTTCGCAGTCAGGCTACGATAGGCCTCGTCGACATCGTCCACGCTGAGGTAGAGGAACTGCCCGGCGCCTTTGTCAGCCGCGTTGGCATCATCCCTGAACCCGGGCTTGTCTTCCTGGTCGCTCTGCAAGAAATCGATCCAGAACCAGTTGAGATATCCCGTAGCATGGGTAGGCTTGTTTTTCTTGAACGTGAACCCAAGCGTCTCGTAGAACTGGACGGTCGTGGGCACGTCTTTGACGTAGCAGACGATTCCGGCGGCGCTCTTCAGCTTCAAATCGAGGATCCCTTCATTGTCTGAGGAAGAAGCTGGCGGAGGGAGTGGGATTCGAACCCACGATCCGCCAATCAGACGGATACCCGCTTAGCAGGCGGGCGCACTCGGCCACTATGCGATCCCTCCGCTCTCGTGACCGCTACCAGTATAGCAGGCACCTTTTTCGGCGCAAAAACACGCCGCGATGGTGTGATGGGTTCTGGCAGGGGCTGCTAGCCGACCAGCTCGAGCGGCTGGAAGATCTTCTTCTTCAGCGCCTCGCGCGGCGGGTCGATGTAGATGGCGCTCCAGCCGCAGGACTGCTCGCAGAGGCGGCAGCCGGTGCAGCGCCGCGCGATAACCTTGGCTACGCCGAAGAAGTCCCCTACCTGCTCGCCGGAGGTGTCGAGTTCCAGAGCCTCGAACGGGCAGACGTTGATGCAAAGCTCGCAGCCGGAGCCGATGCAGTTGTCCTCGATGACGTGCGCCAGTGGCCACTCCTTGCGCGGGAAGCCCTTGCAGAGGTCGTCCTCGTTGTCGTAGATGACCTCCACCGGGCAGACGACGCCGCAAGCGCCGCAGTCGATGCAGAGCTCCGGATCGATGATGTGGAGTTCGTTGCGGACGCCAGAGATGGCCTCTGTGGGGCAGCGCTTGGTGCAGGCCGTACAGCCGATGCAGCCGTCAGCGATTCGGTACGTCATGGCTTTAACAAGTATACCTGCCGCGTCAGAGGAAGGGCAAACGGGGCTCAGGCTGGCTCAAATAGCTCGATTGGATTGCCGGAAGGGTCGTTCACCAGGATCTGCTTGCCGCCATTGCCCACCACGATATCGCTGCGAAAGCGGCAGCCCGCCGACGTCATCTTCTCGACTGTGTTCGCCAGGTCAGAGACCTCGATCTGGATGCGGTTCCAGCCTCCGGGCGCGGGAGTCTGCTCTCCCGGCAGCGATTGACCTGCCCCGCCGGCGCCGGGCCGGTTTAGCAGCAGCTGCAGGTCGCCGCGAGAGAGCGCGGCAAAGCCCGGAGCGGGGTGCATATCGACGGCAAACCCGAGCTGCTCGACGTAGAACGGTATCGCAGCGTCAACATCCGACACGATGTAACGAACGCTGATCTTTGCCATGGCTGCTTGCGTGCCTACGGCCCAGCGGATGTGGCCGAGCCAATGCCCTCTCGCACACCGTCGAAGGTGTAGCCGCTGGTCGGCGAGTCTAGCGGGGCCACGCCGATACGCAGGGCGCCGCTGGTGATACTCGAACGCACGCCGGCCGGTGTCAGTGCGGGCTGCACCTGCTTCACCAGAGCCGCGATGCCGGCGACGTGCGGCGAGGCCATGCTGGTGCCGGACATTCGGGTCGTGCCGCCTCCCAGCTTGGTCGAAAGGATGCCAATGCTGCTGACAAAGCAGCCCCTGCTGATGTCCTCGCGCTCCTCGCCAGGGGCCGAAATTGCTACCCCGGCGCCGTCGGTTGTGAAGTAGGATGCCGTGTCCGCGTAGATGCGTCCACTGTAGCTACGGCAGGAGTTGTTGCCGTCGACTGCACTGGTGCTGGCGATGGCCATGACCTCGGGATAGGCCGCCGGCACCTGCTGGGTTATCTCCTGGCTGGAGTTGTTGCCGGCCGCCACCACGTAGGTCACGCCAGCGGCGACGGAGTTGCAGATCGAGCGGTGTAACGGATCGTCGATGATGCCGTTGTTATCGGGATCGCCACAGTTGGCGCTGTTGCTGCCGGCGCCGCCCAGGCTCATGTTAGCGACCTGGATACTGCCAGCATGGGCGGTCACCCAATCGACACCAGCCATGACGCTGGACCAGGTGCCGGCGCCGGAGCTGTTCAGGACCTTGACGGCGTAAAGGGTAGCCCCCGGAGCCACGCCCACCACTCCCTGGCCATTGTCGCGGGCCGCGATGATGCCGGAGACGTGGGTGCCGTGGCCGTTATCGTCTTGGCAGGACGAGTAGGCAGTGAAGCAGGTGGCTGATACGGGCTGCAGGTCTGTCTGGTTGAAGTCGATGCCGGTATCGATGACAGCTATGCCGACACCTGTGCCCGTGACGCCTTTAGCCCACTCGGTGGGTGCGCCGACGCGTTGGACGCCGGCCGGTATCACTTGGGTGCCGATGGAACCGGAGCCACCGGAGCCGCTGCCGCCAGGCCTCCGCTCCGCATTGCCACCTTCATCGCTGGCGTAGACATAGTGGTCCGGAACCACGTTGTTGACCCGCGGGTCGCCGCGTA
>DASRHH010000172.1:0-16547 GCA_035650635.1 Dehalococcoidia bacterium
GGAGTCGCCCCGGCCGATGGACCGGCTGGTCTGCGGCGATGTGGGCTACGGCAAGACGGAGGTCGCCCTGCGGGCCGCCTTCAAGGCGGTGATGGATGGCAAGCAGGTGGCCGTCCTGGTGCCGACGACCGTCCTGGCGCAGCAGCACTTCGGCTCGTTCAGCCAACGCCTGGCGGCCTTCCCGGTGCGCGTCGAGATGCTTTCGCGGTTCCGCTCGGACGCGGAGCAGCGCCAGGTCGTCGAGGCGCTGGTCGACGGCAGCGTAGACATCGTCATTGGCACCCACCGGCTGCTGCAGAAGGACGTGCGCTTCAAGGACCTCGGCCTGATCATCATCGACGAAGAGCAGCGCTTCGGCGTCAGCCACAAGGAGGCGCTGAAGCGGCTGCGCGCCGAGGTCGATATCCTCACCCTCTCCGCGACGCCTATTCCGCGCACCCTTTACATGGCGCTGGGCGGCATCCGCGACATCTCCACCATGGAGACGCCGCCGGAGGAACGCCTGCCCATCAAGACCTACGTCTCGCAGTTCGACGAGCACGTCGTGCGCGAGGCGATCTCGCGGGAGCTGGAGCGCGGCGGCCAGGTCTACTTCGTGCACAACCGCGTGCACAACATCGAGTTGGTCGCGCGCCGCCTGCGCGAGCTGGTGCCGGAGGCCGAAATCGCCGTTGGGCACGGCCAGATGGACGAACGCGAGCTGGAGCGGGTGATGCTGCAGTTCGTCGAAGGTCAGGCCGACGTCCTGGTCTGCACCACCATCATCGAGTCCGGCCTCGATATCCCCAACGTCAACACCATCGTCATCAACCAGGCGGACCACCTGGGCTTGAACCAGCTCTACCAGCTGCGCGGGCGAGTCGGCCGCGGCGCCCACCGCGCCTACGCCTACCTCCTCTACGAGAGCCACGCCCTCCTCACCGAGGTCGCCCAGAAGCGCTTGCAGACGATCTTCGAGGCCACGGAACTGGGCGCCGGCTTCCAGATCGCCCTGCGGGACCTGGAGATCCGCGGCGCCGGCAACCTGCTGGGCTCCGAGCAGAGCGGCCACATGGAGGCTGTCGGTTTCGACCTCTACGTCCGGCTGCTGGCCGAGGCAGTGGAGCGGCTGCGCGCCTACCAGGCGGGCAAGCAGCCCCCGCCCCCGCGTGCCGACGACGTAGTCATCGACCTGCCCGTCACCGCCAACATCCCGACAACCTACATCGACGACCTCAACCAGCGGCTGGCCATCTACCAGCGGCTGAGCCAGCTGCGCGACCTCGACGCGGTGGACCAGCTGGCCGCCGAACTCGACGACCGCTTCGGGCAGTTGCCGCCGCCGCTTGTCGAGCTGCTGGACGTCGTGAGGCTGCGGGTGCTGGCGCTGCAGGCAGGTGTGCAATCGCTGACGCGCCAGGGCAGCCAGCTGGTGCTGCGGCTGCGCGAGGGCCTGGAGGTGCCGGGCCCCGAGCTGGCGCCGCTGACCCGCCGCGGCCTGACCCTGGGCCACACGACCGTACGGCTGGAGATGCGGCCGGACTGGCGCGAAACCCTGCGTTCGCTGCTGGAGAGCCTAACCGCAGCGCAGGGCGCCGGCGAGTTTGCCAAGTCGTGAAGCAACGGTTAAGATAGCGCCCTGTGAGTGAGCTAACCCGAGGCCATACCCGTTTAGCTCCGGCGGCAGACCTCCGAAAACGCGTCGTAGGCAGGGTCGATCGCATCACCCTGATGTCGCTGGTCTTCGGGTTGGGCATGGCGGCCTTCCTAGCCATCGAGCCCACCCAGGAGTGGCTGCTTTTGCTGCTCAGCGGCCTCGTCGCCCTGGGGGCGGAGGGCATCATCCGCACCCACCCGCAGTCGCGTGACTTCGAGCTGGACGACGTCGTCCTCCACATCTTCGCGCCCACCGTCTTCACAATAGTCATCGGCCTCTTCCTGGAGGACTTCGCGACCGGCTATGCCGCCGTTCCGGCCGGCGTCCTCATGGCGATACCTTTTGGGGCTATCCTTAACGCGGAATACCACTCCATCAACCACCGCAGCCCGCTTTATCACGCGGCCCACCTTATGCTCAACACCACCGCCTACGTGACCGCGTTCCTCTTCTTCGTCACTGTCTACGACTTCGAGATCTCCCTCTCGAAGACCGTCGCAGCGGTCGGTATTGTCAGCTTCATCCTGGCGATCGAGATCCTGCGCGAGGAGACGTACGACCTGGGCCAGCTGCTGGTCTTCTCGGCCGTGGTAGGACTGCTGGCGGCCCAGACAGCCGTCGCCATCTACTTCCTGCCGTTCACGGGCGGGGCTTCCGCGGTTTTCCTGCTGCTCGGCTTCTACTCCATCACCGGCATCTTGCACCACTACCTGATCGACGACACCGGCCTACCCACTATCGCCGAGTTCGCCGCGATCTCGCTGGCCGGCCTCGGCATGATCGCCGCCAGCCGCAGCTTCCTTTAGCGCCGGAGGGTTCCCCTGGTGTACCTGGGGATCGATCTCGCATTCCCCGGCAAGCCGGTCGCCTGCGCCCTCCTGGACAAAGACGCCTCCTTCCAGTTCGCTCATTACGTAGACAGCGACGAAGCGATCCTGGAGCTGGCGTCGTCCTGCCGGCCCGGGCTCGTCGCTATCGATGCGCCGCTCGCGTTGCCCGCTGGCTGGAGCTGCCTGGACGACCCCTGCCACTGCGGCGCCTGCCCTGACGACCCCGGCGGCCGCCGCTCAGCGGAGACGGCACTCTCTGCCCGCGGCATCAGCACCTACTGGACCACGCGCCGCTCCTTCATCCGACCGATGGTACTGCGCGGCATAGCGCTCAAGGCCGCGCTCCTGGCGATGGGCCCGGATGTCATCGAGATCTATCCCTACGCCAGCAAGCGCCTGCTCTTCGGCCCGGTGCTACCGAACAAGCGCCGCCGGGCCGGCCGCCGCTTCCTGCAGGAGCGCCTGGCGGCCCTGCTGCCCGGCCTGCCGGAAGAACCGCTGCTCAGCCACGATCTCCTCGATGCGCTGCTCGCCGCCTACACAGGCTGGTTGTACGGCCAAGGCCGCACAGAGAACGTCGGCGCGGAAGACGGCGCCATCGTTATCCCGTTAGCACTCGGCTAGGCAGCTCGCCCGGCTGCAGGACGCGTGATATGATACGGCGCCATGTTCACGGGCATCGTCGAAGAGGTGGGCGAAGTGCTGGAGGCGGATAAGGGCCGCCTGCGCATCGGCTCGCGCAAGTGCCTGCGCGGCACTAACCTGGGCGACTCGATCGCCGTCAACGGGGTCGACCTGACCGTTGCCTACATGGACGAGGAATCGTTCCACTTCAACGTCATGCAGGAAACGTACTCGCGCTCCAACCTATCGACTCTGCAGCCCGGCGACCCGGTGAACCTGGAGCGCTCATTGACGCTTTCGACGAAGATCTCCGGCCACCTGGTGCGCGGCGTCGTCGAGGCCACTGGCGAGCTGCTCTCCATGGAGACGGAGAAGCCGGGGCCGCAGGCCAGCGGCAACGCCGTCATCGCCCGCTACGGGGCCCCGCCGAACATCCTGCGCTACGTCGTCGTCAAGGGCCCGATCACGGTGGACGGCGTCAGCCTCACCGTTATCGCCCGCGACGAGCAGAGCTTCAGCGTCTCTCTGGTGGAGTACACGCAGGCTAATACCAACCTGACCCGTCGCCAGCCGGGCGAGCGGGTGAACCTGGAGACGGACATCATCGCGCGTTATGTAGAGCAGCTGCTGGCGGAGCGCGCTGGCGAGAATGCACAGTTTGAGGCAAAATAATGAGGCTCGCCCAAGCGGCGGGGACTCCAACCAGACAGGAAGAGCAACCACGTGAGCAAGAATTCCGATACCTCTGACGAATGGCAGGGCCTCGCGACGTTGGACGAGGCGATCGCGGACTACCGCCAGGGCAAGTTCGTCATCATCGTCGACGACGAGGGCCGTGAGAACGAGGGCGACCTCACCTTCGCGGCGGAGTTCGCTTCGCCGGAGATGATCAACTTCATGATCCGTCACACCAGCGGCATCATCTGCGTGCCCATGACCGGAGACCGCCTGGACGAGCTGCGCATCCCGATGATGGTCGGCCACAACCAGTCGCGCTACGAGACCGCCTTCACGGTGCCCGTCGACGCGCGGCACAACGCTACGACTGGCGTCTCTGCAGCCGACCGCGCCCAGGTGGCGAAGACCCTCATCGACCCGAATACCCGTCCAGAAGACCTGGTGATGCCGGGCCACGTTTACCCACTGCGCGCCCGCGAAGGCGGAGTGCTGGTGCGGGCCGGGCATACGGAGGCCACCGTGGACCTCTGCCGGCTCTCCGGCCTCTACCCGGCCGGCGTCCTCTGCGAGCTGATGAACAAGGACGGCTCCATGATGCGGCTGCCGCAGCTCAAGCGCTTCGGTCTGCGACACAACATCAAAGTCATCTCCATCAACCAGATCATCCGCCATCGCACCCAGCGGGAGCGCCTGGTGGAGCGGATCGCTGAGACGACACTGCCGACGCGCTTCGGGGAGTTCCGGCTGCTGGCCTATCGCAGCATGATCGACCCCGGCGAGCATGCCGCTCTTATCTTCGGCGACATCTCCGGCCCAGAGCCAGTGCTGGTGCGCGTGCACAGCCAGTGCATCACCGGCGACGTCTTCGGCAGCATGCGCTGCGACTGCGGCGAGCAGATCGATCTGGCGCTGCAGCGCATCGCCGAAGAAGGCCGCGGCGTCTTCGTCTACATGCGCCAGGAAGGCCGGGGTATCGGCTTCCACAACAAGCTGCGCGCCTACGAGCTGCAGGACCAGGGCATGGACACTGTCGAGGCGAATGAGGCCCTCGGCTTCCCTGCCGACCGCCGCGACTACGGCATCGGCATGCAGATCCTGCTGGACCTGGGCGTCCGTCAGATGCGCCTGCTGACCAACAACCCCGCCAAGCGCGCCGGCCTGGAGGGTTACGGCCTGGAGGTCGTCGAGCGCGTCCCCATCGAGACGACGCCGAACCGCCACAACCTGCGCTACCTGGAGACCAAGCGCGACAAGCTGGGCCATCTCATCGCTATCCCTGCGATCAAGGAAGGCAGCCTCTAGCCCGCGGATAGGGCAGCTAGATCATCGCTTGGCTAGTTGACGGCCCAACCGGAAACAGGGCCGTACCAGGTATAATATCCGTCTGGCGAGTACCAGGCCGAAGAATATTCTCTTAAGCGCTGGCCATAGCAGAAGCTTCCTCATCCGCTGCGAAACAGTGGTCCAGATCGTCCTGCGCGACGCTTTCGCAGCCGCCTCCCGCGTTTGTTGACACTAGATATAGGCGGGCCTATCATCCGAATTGGCCAAGGGGGCCAGCGGCCCTCAGACGCCAAATCGGCATGATTAGCGACTTCTTTGCAGGCTACGTAGCGGTCCTCATCGCCGGTATTCTCGGTTTCCTTCTCGTCTTCGGCGCCCTCTTCGGCAACATGATCCTCTCGCCGCGCCAGCGCACCCGCACCAAGGGCCTGGCCTACGAGTGCGGCATGCTACCGATCGGTCGCAGCCGGACACAGGTGCACTTCCGCTACTACCTGTTCGCGATCCTCTTCCTCATCTTCGATATTGAGGCCGTCTTCCTCTTTCCCTGGGCCATCAGCCTCTACAACCTGGGCGAGACGGCCTTCTACGAGATGCTGGTCTTCGTATTCATACTGGGTTTCGCCCTGCTCTACGCCTGGAAGAAGGGTGTGTTGCGCTGGGGTAAGGAGGGGCTATGAGCACCGAAGACCTGCAGGGTCAGCCCTCGGTAGGGATCCGTGAGATCCATGATGACCCGGTCGAGGCAATTTCAGACATCATCCCCGCGGAGCTGCGACACGAAATCAAGTCGCTGACGCCGTCACCGGCGGACTTCGGACAGGGCAAGTCCGCCTACCGGCAGCTGCTGCCAGGCGTCATGCAGTTCCCCGCCGACTGGGTTATCGCCTGGGGGCGCAAGAACTCCCTCTGGCCCATGACCTTCGGACTGGCCTGCTGTGCCATCGAGATGATCTCTACCTATATGGCCCGCCATGACCTGGACCGCTTCGGGATTATCCCCTGGCCCTCGCCACGGCAGTCGGATGTGATGATCGTTTCCGGCACCGTGACCAAGAAGATGGCCCCGGCCGTCAAGCTGCTCTACGAGCAAATGCCGGCCCCCAAGTGGGTCATCTCCATGGGCGCCTGCGCCACCAACGGCGGCCCCTACACCCGCTACGACCGCGTCCTCCAGGGCGTTGACAAGATCGTGCCGGTGGACGTCTACGTGCCAGGTTGCCCGCCGCGGCCGGAGGCGCTGATGGACGCCTTCATCGCGCTGCAGAACAAGATCATGGAAGAGCGAGGCAAGATCGGCCGCTAGCATGGCTGACGAAACGACGGCATCGCCCCGGCACGACGGCGCTATCGCCGAAGTGTTCCAGACCGTCCTCCCGGACGTCGAATTCGCCGTCGCCGAGACCGCGAGCGATATCGCCCTCACCATCGACCGCGCCGATCTCGAGCGCGTGATGGCCGCCGCCAGGGAGAACGACCGCCTGGCGTTCGATTTCCTGCGCTGCGTTTCCGGAGTCGACCAGATCAGCGCCCTGGAATCCGTCTACCACCTCTACTCCTTCAAGTGGGGCCACAGCGTAGCCATCAAGGTGCGCTGCACCCCCGATGACCCGCACATCCCGACGGTGAGCCACATCTGGCAGGCCGCCAACTGGCTGGAGCGCGAGACCGCCGAGCTCTTCGGCATCGTCTACGATGGCCACCCTGACCCGCGCCCCTTGCTGACCGAGGAGGGCCTGGGCTACTACATCCTGCGCAAGAGCCACCCGCTGGCGCCGATCGAGGAGTGGCAGGAGGACTTCCTGAAGGAGATCCAGGAGGCGCAGGCCAGGATGGCCACCGCCGCCGGTCCGGCTGCCACGGCCCCCATCGATGAGCGCGCCCTCAAGATCCAGCAGGCCCAGCAGAAGGCCGCGATCATGAAGAAGGCCCGCGAGGAGGCCCGCGCCCGCGGCCTCTCCGGCGCCGAGGAGAAGGAGGCGGTGACCGCCGCCCTCCGCGCCTGGGAGGAGGAGCAGGCGGCGGCCGCCACTGCGGCTCCTGCCGCGGCCGCGGCACCGGCTGCTCCCGCTTCCGACACGGCCAGCAAGATCAAGCAGGCGCAGGCAAAAGCCGCCGTCATGAAGAAAGCTCGCGACGAGGCCCGCATGCAGGGTCTTTCTCCAGAGGAAGAGAAAGCCGCTGTTCGTGCAGCCCTGGACGAGTACGCCAAGTCCCAAGCGGCCCCGCCTGCAGCGCCGGCCCCTGTTGCAGCGGCAGCGCCGGCAGCCGCGGCTCCCATGGACCGCGCCGCCAAGATCGCGCTGGCCCAGAAGAAGGCCGCCGCCATCAAGAACGCCCGTGAGCAGGCCCGCATGCAGGGCCTGGGCCCCGAGGAAGAGCGCAAGATGGTGCAAGAAGCCCTGCAGAAGGTGGCGGAGGAGGGCTAGAGCATGGCCATCGAGCGCGAGCTGGAAACCATCGACCTCAACGTCAACGTTGGGCCGCAGCACCCGGCCACGCACGGCGTCTTCCGCATGATCATTACCGTTGACGGCGAGCTGGTCGTCGACCTCGACCCCGTCATCGGCTACATGCACCGCGGCGGCGAAAAGCTATCGGAGAACTGCGACTACCGTCAGGCCATCGGCTACCAGGACCGCACAGACTACCTGGCGCAGTTCAACACGGAGTTCTGCTACGTGCTGGCCATCGAACAGCTGGCCCAGATCGAGGTGCCGGAGCGCGCCAGCTACATCCGCGTCATCCTGTCGGAGATGAACCGTATCCTCAGCCACCTCATGTTCATCGGCGCCTTCGGTACGGACGTCGGCTTCTTTGCCACGCCGTTCATGTACACCTTCCGCGACCGCGAGATGATCCAGGACTTCTTCGAAGAGGTCAGCGGCGAGCGCATGATGTACGCCTACTTCCGGCCCGGCGGCGTCGCCTGGGACGTGCCCGCCAACTTCAAGCAGCGCGTGCGCCAGCTACTGCCGGCGATCCAGCGGGGCCTGGACGAGGTCAACGAACTGATGACCGAAAACGAGGTGTTCATCACCCGTTGCCGCGGCCTCAGCCCGGTGACGCCGGAGCAGGCCATCAACTGGGGCTTCAGCGGCCCCATGCTGCGCGCCACCGGCGTCCGCCACGACCTGCGTCGCGCCGAGCCCTACTCCATCTACGACCGCTTCGATTTCGATATACCGGTCGGCACCCAGGGTGATGTCTACGACCGCTACATGGTGCGCGTCCACGAGATCGAACAGTCGATGCGCATCATCGACCAGGCGCTGCGACAGATGCCGGACGAAGGCCCCATCATGGCTGAGGGTGTCCGCCGCGTGCTCAAGGTCCCGGAGGGTGAGGTCTACTTCCGCAGCGAGACCCCTCGCGGCGAGTACGGCATCTACCTCGTCTCCAAGGGAGGTGATCACCCGTACCGCCTCAAGGTGCGTTCGCCCGCTTTCTGTAACCTCTCGGCGCTGCGCGAGATGTCGGTCGGCAACTACGTCGCGGATGTCATCATCATCCTCGGCTCGATCGACATCGTCCTCTGCGAGGTAGACCGGTGATCGCCGACAACGCCTGGATAGACGCGCTTCTGCGCATGGCGGTGATCGCCCTGGCGATGCCGCTTTCCGTGATCGTCCTCAACTACGTGGAGCGCAAGGTCATCGGCCGCATCCAGATGCGGCTGGGGCCGATGCGTGTCGGCCCGTACGGCAGCCTCCAGACCATCGCCGACACGATCAAGCTGCTGACGAAGGAGGACTTGCGGCCGGCCAGCGCCGACCGCTGGACGTTCGAGCTGGCGCCTTACGCCGTAGTCGTCCCGACGTTCCTGGCATTCGTCACCCTCCCTATCACGGACGATCTCTACGTGCGCAACCTGCCGCTGGGGCTGTTCTTCATCCTGGCGGTCTCCAGCATGTCGATCGTCGGCATCGTTATGGCCGGCTGGGGCTCCGACAACAAGTACGCACTGCTGGGCGGCGTCCGCGCTGCGGCACAGCTGATCAGCTACGAGATCCCTCTGGTGCTGGCGGTCGTCTCGGTCGCGATGATCGCTTCGACAGACGTCGGGCGCGGCAGCCTCGACCTCGGCGTCATCGTCGATGGTCAGGGCCGCGTCCCCAACATCGTCTGGCAATCGTTGCCGTTCTTCCTTTTCTTCGTCGCCACGCTGGCGGAGCTTTATCGCCAGCCGTTCGATATCCCGGTGGCGGAGTCGGAGGTCGTTGGCGGCCCCTTCGTGGAGTACTCCGGCATCCGCTGGTCTATGTTCCAGCTAGCGGAGTACGTCAACCTGGTGCTGTTCTCCATCCTGGGTTCGCTGGTCTTCCTGGGCGGCTGGAACTGGCCGATGGGTAACGACGTGGGCTGGGGACTGCAGCTGGCGCTGATCGTCATCAAGAGCTTCGCCTTCATCATGATCTTCTTCCTGGTGCGCGTGGCGCTGCCGCGCCTGCGCATAGACCAGTTGATGGCGTACTGCTGGCAGATCCTGATCCCATTCGCCTTCCTGCAGATCATCATTAACGGCTTCGTTGTAGTGTACGACTGGCCGGACTGGCTGCTGGGCGTTCTCTCGGGCGCCAGCACCGCGGCTGTCGCTTACCTGACCTACCGCGGCGCGCAGCAGAAGGCGGAGCCATACAGCCCGCGCTACACGGCAGCGCGCATCGAAAAGGTGGCCGGCTGAATCAGATGGCGCAATCGATCGAAGAGCGCCCGGAGGGGCGCTCTTAAAGAGCCATGACCTACGAGGAGGGGATTTTCTACGTCATCGCCGTGGTGGCCGTCATCGGCGGCCTGGGCGTGGTAACAGCGCGCAACGTCGTTCACTCGGCGCTGTTCCTGATCATGGCCGTGCTGGCGGTGGCCGGCGTCTTCATCCTGCTGGCGGCGGAGTTCCTGGCGCTGGTGCAGGTGCTGATCTACGGTGGCGCGGTCACCATCCTCATCCTCTTCGCGATGATGTTGACGCGGGTGCGAGACATGCCGGAGGCGATGGACGGCCCGCAGAAGCCGCTGGCGGCCCTGGCTGCCGTTGTCTTCGGCGGCATCACCATCGCGGCAGCCGTCGGCACGGACTGGGCATCGCTCGGCGCCACCGACCAGATCCATGTCATCAGCCTGGCCGCGCTGGGAGACTCGCTGTTCCGCAACTGGTCGGCACCCTTCGAAATCGCCTCGCTGGTGCTGGTGGTGGCTATGCTGGGCGCCATCGTCCTGGCCCGGGGGGAGGAGGAAGAATGATCCCGATCGAGAACTTCCTGGTCCTCAGCGGCATCCTCTTCTCGCTGGGCATTTACGGTGTGCTGGCGCGTCGCAACGCGGTGCTGATACTCATGTCTGTGGAGTTGATGCTCCAGGCAGTGAGCATCAACTTCATCACCTTCGCCGTTTACGTGGCCCCGGAAGAGTTCCGGGGCCTCATCTTTGCCATCTTCGTGATCACCATCGCCGCCGCCGAAGTCGGCCTGGCGCTGGCGATCATCCTGCGCATCTTCCGCAACCGCACCACGGCCAACGTGGACGAAGTGGACATCATGCGATGGTAACTGAGGAGCGGCCGGCCTGATGGACATGGAACACGCCTGGCTGCTGCCGGCAATCCCCGCGGTCGCCTTCGTCGTGCTGCTGATCGCCGGACCCTACCTGCCGCGCCGCGGAGACTGGGTGACCATCGGCGCGCTGGCCGCGACGTTTATCCTGGCGCTGCCGATCATTGTCGACCTGCTGGACGCGCTCGATAAGGGCAACTTCGCGCCGGTGCACTCCGGCCGCGACTGGGTCGACATCCAGGGCTTCAAGATCAGGCTCGGCTTCATGGTGGACCAGCTCTCGGTCGTCATGCTGATGGTAGTGACCTTCGTCTCGACGCTGATCGCTATCTACTCGACCGGCTACATGAAGGGCGAGCAGCGCTATGGCTGGTTCTTCACCGTGATAGCGCTCTTCGTCGCCTCCATGCTGGCGCTGGTCCTCGCCGATAACTTCTTGCTGCTCTACGCGGCCTGGGAGGGCGTGGGCTTCTGTTCGTTCCTGCTGATCGGCTTCTATTACGACCGGCGCTCCGCCGCCGAGGCCGCCAAGAAGGCGTTCATCACGACACGCATCGGCGATGTGGGCTTGCTCATCGGCATCATTATGCTCTGGAAGCAGGCCGGCACCTTCGACATGTCGCAGATCTTCCAGTTCGCGGAGCACGGCGGCTACAGCGCCCAATACCTGGCCACAGCCTGCCTTTTCCTCTTCGCGGGAGCGGTCGGCAAGTCGGCGCAGTTCCCGCTGCACGTCTGGTTGCCCGACGCCATGGAGGGCCCGACCCCGGTATCCGCCCTGATCCACGCCGCGACGATGGTGGTGGCCGGCGTCTACCTGGTAGCCCGCGTTATGCCGCTGATGGCTGTCGCCGATCCGGTTGTCCTGGATGTGGTGACAGCGCTCGGGCTGACCACCGTCATGATCTCCGCGACCATGGGCCTGGTGGCGACTGACATCAAACGGGTTATCGCCTATTCCACGCTGAACAGCCTGGGCCTGATGATGGTGGCGCTTGGCGGCCGCGAGGTAACAGCCGCCATGTTCTATCTATTCGTGCACGGCTTCTTCAAGGCGCTGCTCTTCCTCTCCGCCGGCTCCGTCATCCACGGTACGGAGCAGCAGGAGGTCGATCACCTGGGCGGGCTGCTGCGCAAGCTGCCGGTGACTGCCATCGCCTTCCTGGTCGGAGCGCTTTCGATGGCCGGCATTATCCCGTTCTCCGGCTTCTGGGCCAAGGACGAGATCCTGCACGCCGCCGATGAGCACCTCAACTGGATCGTCTACGTGATGGTACTGATCAGCGTCTTCATCACCGCGCTTTACATGACCCGCGTCTACATCCTGACGTTCCTGGGCCAGCCCAAGGACCAGCATGCCTACGATCACGCCCACGAGTCGCCGCCGGTCATGGCGGTGCCGCTGATCATCCTGGCGGCGCTGGCCGCGGTCGCCGGCTTCTGGGCCTTCGATGGCGTCGGCGAGGCGTTGGGCTTCCCCGGCGGCGTCGCCCAGTTCGTCTACTTCGAGCACGCCAAGGAGTTCGAGTTCCCGGCACGTGACGCCATCCTCTCGACCATCCTGGCGCTGGCCGGCGTCGGGCTTGGTGCCATGATCTGGGCCGGCAACGCCCAGCCCGCGCGACAGCTGACGCAACGCTTTCGGCCCGTCTACAACCTGCTCGCCAACCGTTACTACATCGACGACGCCTACCAGTGGGCGATCAACCGCATAATCCTGACGCTCGGCGCCGCCGTCGCCTGGTTCGATCGCAACGTCGTGAACGACACCGGAGTCGACGGCTCGGCCGGGCTGGCGGTGCTCTCCAGCTTCACGTTGAAGTTCACGGAGACCGGCAAGCTGCCCAACTACGCGCTCGGCATCATGCTGGGCGTTATCGTCATCGCGATAGTCTTCCTGGTGGTGGTTGTCTGATGGAATGGATTGTCCTGGCGACAATCGTCGTACCGATTGCCACAGCTCTGCTGCTGGTGGCTATCCCCTCGCGAATGCTCGATATCGTGCGAGGGGTGGCATTGGTCTCCAGCGCATCACAGTTCGTGCTCAGCCTGATCGTCTTCATCAAGTACCAGGCGGACGGCGGCGGTATGCGCTTCGAGAAGCAGATCGATTGGCTGTCTAACGTCGGCTTTCTCGGCGATAACGGCATCACTATCCATACCGGAGTCGACGGCATCGCGGCGCCGCTGGTGCTGCTCACCGGCATCGTCATCTTCGCCGGCGTCTTCATCTCCTGGAACATCGAGAATCGCACCAAGGACTTCTTTATCTTGTTGTTCCTGCTGGTTAGCGGCGTCTTCGGCGTCTTCGAGACGATAGACCTCTTCTTCCTGTTCTTCTTCTACGAGATCGCGGTGCTGCCGATGTACCTGCTGATCGCCGTCTGGGGCTCCAGTACCAACTTCGGGCACTTCATACGAACCAAGGAGTACGGCGCGATGAAGCTGACGATGATGCTCGTCGGCGGCAGCGTGCTTATCTTCATCGGCATCTTCGCGACGTTCCTGGAGGCCGGGCGCGGCACTTTCGACCTGCCGGTCCTCGGCTCTGTGGTTTACAGCGAGGACTTCCAAAAGACCTTCTATCCCTTCTTCCTGCTGGGCTTCGGCGTGTTGGCCGGCCTCTGGCCGTTCCACACCTGGTCACCGGACGGCCACGTCGCCGCGCCGACAGCCGTCAGCATGCTGCACGCTGGCGTCCTGATGAAGCTCGGTGCCTTCGGCATTCTGCGCGTCGGCATGACGCTCTTCCCGGAAGGGGCAGAGTTCTGGTCGCCGATGCTGATGACGCTAGGCGTCACCGGCGCCCTCTACGGCGCCACGTCCGCCCTGGCCCAGCGCGACTTCAAGTACATGATCGGCTACTCCAGCGTCAGCCACATGGGCCTGGTGATGATGGGCCTCGCCTCCATGACGGAGCTCGGCATCAACGGCGCCGTGCTCCAGATGTTCGCCCACGGCCTGATGACGGCCCTCATGTTCTCCATGGTCGGAGCCATCTACGACCAGACTCACGTCCGCGACATGCGAGTCTACGGCGGGCTGGCCAAGCTGATGCCGCGGCAGAGCGCCTTCTTCACTATCGCCGGCCTGTCGTCGCTGGGGCTGCCGGGACTGGCGGGCTTCATCGCTGAGTTCAATATCTTCGCCGGCGTCTTCCAGGCCGGCTATTACTGGGCCGGCGCGCTGGGCATCCTGGCGGCGGCCATCACCGCCACCTACATCTTGCGCATGCTGGCCTTCGCCTACTTCGGTCCCGTCAACGAACGCTGGACCCAGCTCAAGGAGATGCGAATCGGTGAGCAGTTCGGCGGCGCGCTGCTAATCGCGTTCATCGCCTTCATGGGCCTCTGGCCCGCGCCCTTCGTCGACCGCATCGCGGCCACTGTCGAGCGGCTACCGGGGATTGGCACATGAACCTGGACTGGTCGCTGCTCACTCCGGAATATATCCTGGCCGGCTGGGCTGGCCTGATCATCGCGCTCGACCTCTTCTTCGAGCAGCAGTCCCGTAAGTACCTGGGCTACGTGGCGGCGCTGGGGGCGCTCATCGCCGCGCTGATCTCGCTGATCTGGATGGACGAGACCTCCAGCTTCAGCGGACTGATCCAGATCAACAACTACACCACGCTATTCCGGGTGTTCTTCGGGCTGACGGCGGTGTTCGCCTGCATCGGCTCGATACGTTATGTGCAGGATCGGCTGCTGCACCCGGCAGAGTACTATGCGCTGATCCTGGTCAGCGTTATCGGCGCCAACTACATGGCGGGCGCCGAGGAGCTGCTGACGGCCTACATCTCGCTGGAGCTGCTGAGCTTCAGCCTCTACGTCCTGGTTTCCTACGCCAAGTTCGACCTGCGCTCCAATGAGGGCGGCATGAAGTACATGCTGCTGGGCGCCTTCTCCTCAGCGATCTTCCTCTACGGCATCAGCCTGGTTTACGGCACCACGAAGACGACGCAGTTCGGCGGCATCGCGGACGCGGTCTCCGGCGACATCTCCGACATCCGGCTCGGCCTCTACCTGGGGCTGGTGCTGATCATGGCCGGCCTCGGCTTCAAGGTGGCGGCGGTGCCGTTCCACATGTGGACGCCCGACGCCTACGAGGGCGCCCCCCTGCCGATCACCGCGCTTGTCTCCGCGATATCGAAGGCGAGCGGCTTCGCGCTGTTCCTCAAGCTGTTCTCGACCGCCTTCCTGCCGCTGGTCGACGACTGGCGGCTGGTCCTGGCGGGCCTGGCCGCCGCGACGATGCTCTTCGGCAACCTGGTGGCGCTGCAGCAACACAACATCAAGCGCCTGTTGGCGTATTCCAGCATCGGCCAGGTGGGCTACCTGCTGGCGGGTGTCGCGGCGCTCAACGCCAACCCCTCGCTGGCCCACGACGCTGCCAGCGCGCTGGTGCTGCACCTCATTGGCTACGTCATCACCAACGTGGCAGCGTTCTACTGCGCCATCATCTACTACAACTGGACCGGCCGCGAGGAGATCAGCGAATACCGCGGCCTGGCTGAGCGGGCGCCGTTCCTGGCGATGTGCATGGCTATCGCCATGTTCTCGCTCTCCGGGATGCCGCTCTTCGCCGGCTTCGTCACCAAGTTCATCCTCTTCCAGGCCATCTGGAACGCCGACCTGATCTGGCTGGCTTCGATAGCGGCGTTCACCAGCTTCATCTCGCTTTACTACTACCTGACAGTCATCAAGCAAATGTACGTATCGCCGCCCGAGAGCCTGGCGCGCTTCCCCATCCCGCCGCTGGAATACGCGGCGCTGGGTCTGCTGATTATCGGGGTGTTCGTGGTGGGGCTGGCGCCGCAGCCGCTGTTCAACGCTGTCCACCAATCGACGGGCTTCCTCTTCTCGAGTGGCGGCGGGGCCTTCGTCGCGGCGCCCTAGCGAGCGCTAGAGAATCGGCAGGTAGCGCTTAATCTCGTAGTCGGAGACCTGGCGGCGGTAGTCCGCCCACTCCATCTTTTTGTTCTTGATCAGCGACTCGTGGAGATGGTCCCCAAGGGCGCGTCGCAGCAGCTCCGAACCCTCGGCGATATCGATCGCCTCTGACAGCGAGGCGGGGAGATGGCGGATGCCGCGCTGCTTCCGTTCCTCGTTCGTCATCTCGGTGACGTTCTCCGGCACCGGCTCCGGGCAGGGGATCTCTTTCTCGATGCCCTCCAGGCCGGCCGCCAGCATCACCGCGAAGGCGAGGTAGGGGTTGCAGGCGGGGTCCGCCGCCCGGTACTCGATGCGCGTGGCGGACTCCTTGCCCGGCTTGTACTGCGGCACGCGTATGAGGTCGGAGCGGTTGCGAATGGCCCACGAGACGTAGACCGGCGCTTCGAAACCGGGAACCAGGCGCTTGTAGGAGTTGACCCACTGGTTGGTCACCAGCGTGATCTCCGGCGCGTGCTGCAGCAGCCCGGCCACGTAGCTGCGAGTTATCTGCGAAAGGTGGTACGGCGCATCGGCGTCGAAGAAGGCATTGCGCTCTCCCCGGAACAGCGACTGGTTGACGTGCATGCCGCTGCCGTTCTGGTCGGACAGGGGCTTCGGCATGAATGTGGCGTAGACGCCGTTCTTCAGCGCGATCTCCTTCACCACCAGCCGATAAGTCATCGTGTTGTCGGCCATGGTGAGGGCGTCCGTGTAATGCAGGTCGATCTCGTGTTGGCTGGGCGCGACCTCGTGGTGTGACTCCTCCACCTCAACGCCCATCTCCTCCAGCGCCAGTACCGTCTCGCGTCGCAAGTCCGTCGCGGCATCCAGGGGCGTCAGGTCAAAGTAGCCTCCCTGGTCCAGGACTGTGGTGCTCTCCGCGTTGGCGAAGTAGAAGTACTCCAGCTCCGGGCCGACGTAGTAGGTGTAGCCCAGGTCTGAGGCACGCTTGACGTTGCGCGCCAGCACATGGCGAGGGTCGCCCTCGAAGGGTGATCCGTCCGGCATCCGGACA
>DASRHH010000173.1:0-4583 GCA_035650635.1 Dehalococcoidia bacterium
GCTGTATAGCGGTGAGGATGGCATTCAACTGGCCGTGGATTTGGAGCCGGAGGAAATCAACATTCGGAGGGTGATCCATCAGAGATCACAGTAAGTGAGGTGAATTGAGATGATGAGACAGGATAGGTTTACGGAACAAGCGCAGGAGGTGCTGGCGGCCAGCCAGGAGCTGGTGCGCAAGGAGCGCCACGCCCAGTGGGACGTGGAGCACGTGCTGCTGGCCATGCTGGACTACCAGGGCGGCCTGGCCCAGCAGGTGCTGCAGCAACTGAAGGTCGATGTCGCGGCCCTGCGGGCGCGCGTGGCGGAGGCGCTGGCCAAGGCCCCGAAGCTGGGCTACGACGTCGTGCAGATCTACACTACGCCGCGCATCGTGCGGGCGCTGGAGACCGCCAACGCTGAGGCCGATCGCCTGAAGGACGAATACGTCGGCGTGGAGCACCTGCTGATCGCCATCGCCGATGAGCGCGAGGGCGAGGCCGCGGGCATCCTGCGCCAGTTCGGCATCGACAAGGAGAAGCTGTACCAGGCGCTGGCCGAGGTGCGCGGCGGCGCTCGCGTCGATTCGCCGCGGGCGGAGAGCCGCTACCAGGCGCTGGAGAAATACAGCGTCGACCTGACGGAGGCCGCCAAGCAGGGCAAACTGGACCCGGTGATCGGCCGGCAAGAGGAGATCAAGCGCGTCATGCAGATCCTCAACCGGCGCACCAAGAACAACCCTGTGATCATCGGCGAGGCCGGCGTCGGCAAGACGGCGATCGTCGAGGGGCTGGCGCAGCGCATCGTCGCCGGCGACGTGCCGGAGAACCTCAAGGACAAGCGGCTGCTGGCGCTGGACATTGGCGCCATGGTCGCGGGCTCCAAGTTCCGCGGCGAGTTCGAGGAACGCCTCAAGGCCGTGATGGACGAGATCAAGCGCTCCTCCGGCGAGCTGATTATCTTCATCGACGAGATCCACCAGGTGGTGGGCGCCGGCGGCGCCGAGGGCGCCATCGACGCCTCGACGATGCTGAAGCCGGCGCTGGCCCGCGGCGAGCTGCACTGCATCGGCGCGACCACGCTGGACGACTACCGCCAGCACATCGAGCGCGACCCGGCGCTGGAGCGCCGCTTCGCCCCGGTGTACGTGGAGGAGCCGAGCGTCGAAGAGACGATCGAGATCCTGCGCGGCCTGCGCCCGCGCTACGAGGCGCACCACAAGGTCAACATCACCGACGAGGCGCTGGAGGCGGCGGCACGGCTATCGGACCGCTACCTGACGGAGCGCCACCTGCCGGACAAGGCTATCGACCTCATAGACGAGGCCGCGTCCAAGCACGTCATCGAGGCGCAAAGCATGTCGCCTGACCTGCGGGACCTGCAGGAGCGCCTGGCCCAGCTCAACACGGAGCTGGAGGCTGTGGCGCAAAAGCAGGACTTTGAGGCGGCGGCGCGTATCAAGCAGGAGGTTGCGCAGCTGCAATCGGAGTACGAAGAGCGCAAGGCGGAGTGGGCCCGGGAGCACACCGCCGATATGACGGTAACGGAGCATGACATCGCTCAGCTGATTTCCAGCATTACCGGCATCCCGGTGTCCCGCATGCTGGAGGGCGAAAGCGAGAAGCTTTTGCAGATGGAGGAGCGCCTGCATGACCGCATCGTCGGGCAGGACGCGGCTATCACCGCCGTCTCGGACGCGATCCGTCGTGCCCGGGCCGGGTTGAAGGACCCGCGCCGGCCCATTGGCAGCTTCATCTTCCTGGGGCCCACCGGCGTGGGTAAGACGGAGCTGGCGAAAGCGCTGGCCGAGTACCTGTTCGACGACCAGGACGCGATGGTGCGCATCGACATGTCGGAGTACCAGGAGCGGCACACGGTGTCGCGGCTCATTGGAGCCCCGCCTGGCTACATCGGCTACGAGGAGGGCGGCCAGCTCACGGAGATCGTGCGCAGGCGGCCCTACCAGGTGATCCTCTTCGACGAGATCGAGAAGGCGCACCCAGAGGTCTTCAACATCCTGCTGCAGATCCTGGAGGATGGCCGGCTGACAGACGGCCACGGTAACACCGTGGACTTCCGCAACACGGTTATTATCATGACCTCCAACCTGGGCACCGAGGAGTTCCAGCGCACCGGCTTCGGTTTCCTGCAGGCCAACAAGCCGAGCGCCAGCGAGAAGGAGAAGCTGACCAGCACCGTGGAGAAGGCGCTGCGCCAGACCTTCCGTCCAGAGCTGCTCAACCGTATCGACGAGATCATCGTCTTCGATCCGTTGACGGAGGACGACCTCAAGCGCATCGTCGACATCCTGCTCGGCGAGGTGGAGGAGCGTCTGGAGGAGCGTCACGTGGAGCTGGAGCTGACCGAGGCCGCGAAGGACGCGCTGGTCAAGGAGGGCTTCGACCCGGTGTACGGAGCGCGCCCGCTGCGCCGCACAATTGAGCGGCGCATCGCCAACCCGCTCTCGCGTCGCATCCTGGCGAACGAGATCGGTGAGGGTGAGCGCGTGCTGGTGGACTACCGCGACGGCGAATACGTCTTCGAGCCGCAGGCCGTGGCGGCAGCCGCAGCCAGCTAGACGCCAAAGGATAACAAGAAGGGGCGGGGCCAATTGGCCCCGCCCCTTTCGTGCATCCGTCAGTCCTTCCTCAGGAGGCCCACGAATGAGTTCTAGTCCGAACCGCTCGTATCGTCACCACCGGGCAGGTCGAACAGCGGCGTCTTCTGCGCCGGCTCACACATGACGATGGCGTTACGCACGGTGGCCTGGTGAGAACCAAAGTTGGTGGTGTTCAGGGTCACCACTGCTTTCGGGTCCAGCTGCGACCGCAGGTGGTAGCATTCCAGAACGTTACCCGTGGGCTCGCCGATGGATACGACGCCGGCGGCGGTTGGCCTGTCCTTACGTGCCTCCTCACACATCATGAACGCGTCGCGAACGGTGACGCCATCCGGGCCAAAGTTGTTGGTGAGCAGGGTAAAGGGCAGATTTGGTTTATCTCCATCGTTCAGGCGGTAGCATTCCCAGACCCGCGGTTGATCAATGGAGCCGAAAATCACCCCGGCCGCATTGGCCTTGGTGGCCTCCTCGCACATGGTGTTCGCCTTGCGAACGGTCACTACGTCCGGCCCGAAGTTGGCGGTAGTGAGCAAGTAGCGATCATTGGGGTCGGAGCCACGCTCGATGTTGAAGCATTCGAAGATTGAGGTCTGGAAAGCAGTTCCCCCTGGTGTTGAGCCCGGCGGGAACTTGAGGGCCAGTTCACACATTTGCCGGGCCTGCCGCACACGTACGGCGTCGCCGCCGAAGTTCTGGGTGATGAGCCTGACGATAGCCCGAGGGTCCGGCAGCGGCTGGTCTCGTCCCCCCTGGAGGTTGAAGCACTCGTACACCTGAGATACGCAACCTGCTGGGTCAGTACAGGTCGTCTGCGCCTTCGTGTTTCCTGCGCCGTTGAGGACCATCGTCCCGGCCGTCAGCGCCAGCGCTATCATTGCCAGCAGTATCAGCTTTTTCATTATCCTGCACTCCTTTCGGGAGCATTCGGGCGCTTCAGGATAGTCCGGCTAGCTTTCTTATCACCCCTCCTTTCAGAAGCATGGAGGTCAGAAGCAGGGGAGGCGCTTCGGGAAGAGAATAGGCGCGCAAAACGAGATTTGCCTAGCCCTTTAGGGTTTAGGCTCTGTAAAACGGGCGCACTAGAAGTTGGCGTCGCCGAGCTTTTATGCCTCCTTGCAATGGCGCGATGAGGGCCTCGCTTGCGCTCTATGGTAGCTTGGAAGCAGGACCGCCCCGGGGGCCAGAGCGCCGGTTCGTCGCCGGAAAGTTAGGCGCATATGGCAACTTGGGAGTACAAAGTCGTATACATCGACTTCCGCGGAAGGATTTCCGCGGAAGGTTCGGAGTTCATCCGGCAGCCGGAGGAGCACCGGACGGCGTTCGTCCGGCGCTACCTGGACGTCATCGGCCAGGACGGCTGGGAGATCGCGGCGGTGCATCCGCTGCACCGGATGGAGACCAGCTACTTCGTCCTCAAGCGGGAGAAGCAACCCGCCGGGGCGCAAGGTTAGCCGGCAGTAGCACAGCAGTAGTGTGAGAGGCGGCTGACGGCGCTCCCCGGGGCGGTCCATCAAGACAGCCCGGCCGAGGCCTTGGCCTCCCGCTGGCCTGAAGATTAACCAGCAGGCCACAATGTTAACGGTATATCCGTTGACACGGGATTGCCCTGCCGATTATGGTCAAGAAAGCCGGATTATGGAAGGAGGGTATCTTTTGAAGAAGATACTCATCGGGCTCATGTTAATAGGCCTCGTTTCCCTCGTCTTCGTGGCGAGCGCTGCGTCAGCGGCGCCGGGTGGAATCAAGCTCAAGCCGACAGCGGGACGTGGCAATCCCCCGGACTACAAGACGATTGGCAATGGCACGGCTGCCCAGGCCCAGTGGACTAACAAGGTCTCTCTGGACGGCAAGTTCTCCGTGCTGCTTCAGAAGTCTGTGCCCACCACTGACTACGCCTTCGCGGCGGCTGTACTCGATGGCACCGAAGGCATGACCGTGGGCGCGGTCGGCGACATCGGCTTCTCCGTGAACGGCACCTGCGGTG
>DASRHH010000174.1:0-22972 GCA_035650635.1 Dehalococcoidia bacterium
CGTGGTAGGCGCAGGTGAAGGAGGCTGCATTACCGACATCTGCCCGACAAACCTTCATGCCGCGGTGGCGGCAGGAGTTGATGAAGGCGTTGATGTTGCCGGAGCTGTCCCGCACCACAATCACGGGGTCTTCGCCCATGGTCGTCGTGTAGAAGTCGCCGGGGTTTGGGATCATGCACTCGTGCGCCAGGAAGAGCCAGCAGCGCGCGAAGATGCGCTCAAGCTCCTGCTCGTAGATCTCTTGCTCGATAAAAATGCGCCGGCTGACCCGCGTGTTCTCAATGTCGACAAGGTCAGCCATTGGCCCGGGTGGGCCACTTCGGGATTCGGCTTCGATCGCCATTTCCCCTCCTCTTATCTTTTAGCTGGATGCCACGAAAATCGCACAAAGGCGAAGGATTGTCAACATTCGTATTGATCTTCGCCGGTAAAACAATAAGCCAATCGATTACGTTTATTAACGCTGGGAAAGGGAGGCTAAGGATAGCGAACGATGCTGACGACACGATGCTTCTTCAGCCGCTCGCGGCCGGCCAGGCCACCCAGCTCCACCAGGAAGGCGAGACCATGCACCTCGGCACCCAGCATTTCGATCAGTTCGATCGCTGCGGTAGCGGTGCCGCCGGTGGCCAGTAGGTCATCCACTACCAGGACGCGCTGGCCGGGCCTTACGGCGTCTTGGTGGATGTCCAGCTGGCCCTGGCCATACTCAAGCGAGTACTCCACCGACATGCGCGCTGCCGGCAACTTGCCCGGCTTGCGGATGGGCACCAGCGGCAGACCTAGCATGTATGCCAGTGGCGCCGCGAAGACGAAGCCACGCGATTCGATGCCGGCGACAACGTCGATGCCGTCGCCCAGGAAGGCGGCAGCTAACTGGTCCACGGCGTCCTGGTAGGCGGCCGGGTTCTGCAGCAACGGCGTGATATCACGGAAGATGATCCCCGGCTCCGGGAAGTCGGGTACGTCGCGGATGAACTGCTTGAGGTCCAACGCCTGGCCCCCGCTAGCGGCCGAAGCCCTGGTCCCAGAGCTGTCGGGTCAGACCGGCATGGGCCGCATGCTCCCGCCCGTGCTCGATCGCGTGCAGGATGCACCAGAGGTGGGTAATCGTCGGCGCCGCGTCCGGCGGCAGCTGCGGCGCCTTGCTGCGGTCGATCAGCTGCCCCAGGTGCTCCAGGGTCAGGTTGCCCAGCACCTCCGCCTGGTGCTTGTCGGCAGCCTCCAGGGCGGCCAGCAGCGGCTCGACGCTATCGGCTGTATAGCGCAGCTCCGCGTCGCGATCGCGTTTGTCCGGTGGGATGCCCGCGCCGATGTGGATCCACCAGTTCTGCGAGGCTAGCGGGTGGATGACCAGTACCGCCAGCGAGTTCGTGTTCTCACCCGGGCGCCAGTTCAACGCCTCGGGAGGGGCGCCTACCACGGCTTTCCTCAGCTCTTCGTGTCCATCGACCAGTTTGTTGAGGAGGGATTCGATTGCGGCATCCATGTGGCCCTAAAGATACAACAGCCGGCCTTGCCACGGAAGCCGATGCACTATAATGGGTAGAGACAGGAAGAGGAAGGTTAGATTTATGCCAGCAACCGCTGATGACGTCCGGGAAGTCCTGAAGACGATCAACGACCCGGAGATCAACTACAACATCGTTGACCTCGGGCTGGTCTACAACATCGAGGTCGATGACCAAGGTAGCGCCCATGTCCTGATGACGCTGACGACGCCCGCTTGCCCGATAGGCCCGATGATCATGGAGCAGATCAACGAAAACGTGAGCCTGCTGCCCGGCATCAAGGAAGTCGATATCGAGTTTACGTTCAGTCCGCTCTGGAACCCGGGCATGATGACTGACGATGCGAAAGAGGACCTGGGCATCGACTATTAGCGTTCCCTGAGGCTAACGAAAAGGGCCCGGAACACCGGGCCCTTTTTCTTACGTTGCGAACGCCTAGCGGAGGCCGGCCAGCAACTCCTGGTACGCGGGCAGGTTGTTCTCCACAGCGATGTCTGCGCGCGCCGGCGGGTTCTCCGCCGAAACGCCCAGAATATCTTCCATCGTCGGGTCATTGCCGTTGATGTAGAGCTCGCCGACGATCTCCTTGCCAAACTCTTGCTTCGCCCTGACAATCAACTCCATCGCGCGTACGGCGGCGTGCTGGTCGTGGGGATCGTAGTTCTCCGGCAGGTGGCCGATGCGCCGGTAGAGGATGTCCTCCGCGATGTCAACGAGGTCAGGAGCGGCCTTTGACAGCTGCGGCGCCTTCTCATCGAACTCACGGCGCATGTCAGCGCGCAGAGCCGCGTGGTCCTGGTCCGTGATGATCATCGACTTCATCTCTTCGTAGGCGCTGTTGATCTCGAAGATGTAGTGCTGGTCGTACCACTCGGGGATCTTGCCTGAGCCACGGTAGCCTGGCTCGCGGTGGTAGGTGACGCAGGGCGAGAACACGTCCACCAGGGAGAAGCCCCGGGTCGAGATGGCCCGGCCGATGAGGTTCTGCAGCTCCTTCTTGTGCCAGGAGACGCCGCGCGCCACGTAAGCCGCCCCGATCGCGAGGCCCAGCGTCAGCGGATTGACGTTGCGGTCCTTCACGCCTTTGGGCGTGGAACCGGTGACCAGGCCCTTGTGAGCCGTCGGAGAGGCCTGGCCCTTGGTCAGGCCGTAGACCTGGTTGTTCATGACCACGTAGGTGATGTTGGGGTTGCGCCGGATGGCATGGACGAAGTGCTGCATGCCAATGGCGTAGCCATCGCCATCGCCGCCGAAGTCCAGGACTACCAGGCCGGGGTTGGCCGCGATGACGCCCATGGCGACAGGCAGCGAGCGGCCGTGCTGCCCGTGGTAGGCGTTGATGTGCAGCATATCCGGCTCCTTGGAGGAGCAGCCAATGCCGGAGATGGCCACGATGTTTTCCAGCGGCACGCCGACCTCGTTGACCAGCCGGACCAGCTCGTCAACGTGGGCTGCCGTAACACCAAAGTCGCCGCAGCCGGCGCACCACCAGGCGCCCGTGCCTGCGCTCAGCTCTTTCTTGGTTATCTGTGTCGTCGGAGCTATCGCCATTTTACGCTTCACCTCCAATGAGTTCGCCGCCGCTGAGCACCCTATCGACAATGTAGGCCGGGGTGATCAGGCGGCCGTCCCAGCGCAGGACCGAACGTAGCTTGTCCGGTTGAGGGCCGCAGACCTCGCGCTGAATGAGGCCCCTTAGCTGGCCCATGATGTTCTGTTCCACTGTAAAGACCTTGCGCGCGCTATCGATGAACTCGCGGATCAGCGGAGCGTCGCGGTGCAGTGGCCAGAGCGTGCGCAGCTTGAGCAGCTTGCAACTGGTACCCTCCGCCCGCAGGCGGTCCATGGCCTCCAGAACCGGCCCATAGGCCGACCCGAAGCAGAGGAAGCCGACCTCTCCGTCGGCGTCGCCGAAGAACTGTGGCGCCGGGAAGTCAGGATCCTCGGAGGCCAGCTTGTAGCGCTTGGTCACGCGCTTCAACATCATATCGTAGCGGAGGACGCTCTCCTCCGTGGTGTAGCCGCTTTCGTCGTGCTCGTTAGTGTTGGCGTAGACGATGGCGCCCGCCTGGCCCGGGAAGGCCCGCGGCGAAAGGCCATCATCGGTCATAGCGTAGCGGTGGTAGCTGCCGCCGCCCTCGCGGATGTCCAGCAGCTCCTCGGAGGAAATCAGCTTGCCGCGGTCGATGACGACGCGGCTGGGGTCTAGCTGCTCTGTCGTGTACATCGATTGCGCCAGGAACTGGTCGTAAAGGAAGACGCCCAGGCACTGGTAGCGATCGCTGAGATTGAACAAGGTCGGCGTCATGTAATACGCCTCTTCGGCATCGCTCGGCGCCAGGACAATGCGGAAGCCCTCGCCGTGCGAGCCGAAGACCGCCATGTTGAGGTCTTCCTGACCCTGGCGCGTCGGCAGGCCGGTGCCCGGCCCGCCGCGCTGGGCCAGCATGATGACGATGGGCGTCTCGTTGATCAGCGTCGCGGAAATCGGCTCCTGCATCAGCGAGAAGCCCGGCCCGGAGGTCGCGGTCATAGAGCGGGCGCCGGCATAGCTGGCGCCCAGCAGGTGCAGCGAGGCTGACATCTCGTCGTCGGCCTGGAGGATGGCGCCGCCGAACTTCGGCATGTGCTTCGCCATTTCCTCCAGCACCTCGGAGGCGGGAGTGATGGGGTAGCCGGCATAGAAGCGGCAACCCGCGGCCAATGCGCCATGCGCGATGGCCTCGTTGCCCAGGATGAATTGCCGGCTGCCGCTGCTGCCGTTGGAGCGGAACTTCTGGAAGACGTCATGCAGTTCCGGCAAAGACCAGCCCTGCTCGCTGGCGTAATTGCGGCCCAACGTATAGGCCTGCTTGTTCAGCTCCAGGATCTCGTCCTTGAAGCTCTGGCCGAAGCGGTTGAAGAACGCATCGTCTGGCAGGTCCAGCATCTGGGCCATGACGCCCAGGGCGACAGTGTTGCGGACGCGATAGCTCTGCAGCTGGCCGGAGGCCATTTCGCCCATAGGAATGGGAAAGGAGCGTATGCCACGCTCCTTCAACTGCTCTTCTACGGCCTCGATCTTTACCTCGTGGCCAGAGTTTACCAGCTGGAGCTTGGCGGACGAATCGTAGAGGAGGTAGCCGCCGTTGCGCAGTTTAGGCAGCGGCGGAATGCGCCCCTGCTTGTCCGGGCTGTCGTCCAGGATAGCGGACTGGTCCAGCGCCCAGAGCATGTCCCAGAGGTCGTTCGGCCCGTAGACTCGCTCTGAGGAGATGCGGATGCCGAAGACGGTGGGTCGCGTCTCGATGTTGGAGTAAATATCCTCGCGCCAGATCGAAAGCCAGGCGCCGAGGTCCTTCATGACCTCCGCAAAGAATCTAGCGGCGGTGTAGCTGCCGTCGCCAGCACGGCCGGAGGCGGCAACCTGGAAATCTACCATTTAGCGGGTACCTCTTTCACTATTTCGGTCGGAAACCCGGCGTCAGCCGCCCTCCGCGTTGACATACTATAACAAAAACCATCCCAGTGGAGCGGGGCGCTCCGCGGGCTGGCAAATGGGGTCGCTAAGCACTTATGGGAGTCGAAAACCCCGAATCACCGAATCTATTTTAGCTCCTGGGCCAACCTGGTGTCCATCCGACACTACGCAGCAGCGGGGCCGCACGCGGCCCCGCTGCTCGCTCATCGCTGTCGTTCGTTAGGCCCGCTGCGACCCCAGGTAGGCGGAGAGCAGCTCCTTGTTGCCCAGTAGGTCAGAGGACTTCTCCTCCGAGATGATGTTGCCCGTCTGCAGGATGTAGGCGCGTTCCGTTAGCTCTGCCGCCATGAACACGTTCTGGTCCACCAGCACAATGCCCATGCCACGCTCCTTACGGATCTGTTGGATTCGCTGCGAGAGGTCCTCCATGAGGGCCGGCGCCAGTCCCAGGGAAGGCTCATCCAGGAGCAACAGCTTGGGGTCCGCCATCAGCCCGCGGGCAATGGCCAGCATCTGCTGCTGCCCGCCGGAGAGCTCGCCGGCCATCTGGCGCAGCTTCTCCTTGAGGACGGGGAACGTCTCTAGCACGGATTCCATGTCCTCCGCTGCCTTGGCCTTGTCCTTGCGGATCATGCGGCCAAGCAGCAGGTTGTCCTCCACCGTCTGCCTTACCAGAATTTGGCGGCCTTCCGGCACGTGGGCCATGCCCAAACGCAGGATCTGGTTTGGGGGCCGGTACGTGATATCGACTCCGCAGAACGTCACGCGGCCTGACTTCGGCCCCATGCCGCCGGAGATCGAGCGCATCAGCGTGCTCTTGCCGGCTCCGTTGGCCCCCAGCACGGCGACAGCCTCTCCGGGAGCCACGTCAAGCGAGACGCCGTGCAGCGCCTCAATTGGACCGTAGCTGGAGACAACGTCCCGAACCTTGAGTTCTGGCGGGCCGGCCGGTTGTGGCGTCGAGAAGTTTGCCAGGTTTGGCATGAACTTGCCGAGCGCTCCCAGTCGTGTGCCGAGTGCTGTCATCTGTCACCTGCCTGTTGTTGCTGCTGGATAGTGTCCGCGGCCATCTTGGCGAACCGCTCGCCCAAATATGCCGCGATGACCCGCTGGTCGGCCTGGATCTGCTCCGGCGAGCCTTCGACGATCTTCTGGCCGGCATCCAGCACAATCATGCGGTCGCTGATCGGCATGAGGAACGGCATATCGTGGTCGACGACGACCAGCGTCACGCCAGCGGCGCGCGCCCGCAGGAGCAGGTTGCCCAACTCTTCGCTCTCGATGTCGTTGAGGCCGGCGGCCGGCTCGTCCAACATCAAGAGGTAGGGGTGAGTGGAAAGCGCCAGGGCCACGCCCAGCTTGCGGATAACACCGTACGGCAGCATCGCCGCCGGCTGATCGGCAACCGGGGTGAGATCGCAGAACTCCAGTATGCCGTCGACGTTGTCCGGGAAGTCGAGCTGCGCCGTCTCCCGGTGACCGATGGCATGGAGCGATTCCCTGGCGATCTGGATGCTGCGCCGCACTGTTGTCGAGCGGAAGAGCATGGCCTGCTGGAAGGTACGCACCAGTCCGTGCCGCGCCACACGGTCCGGGGGCCAGTTGGTGATTTCGGCGCCACGCCATTTGACGGTTCCCTCCGTTACCGGAAGGAATCCGGAGATACAGTTGAACATCGTTGTCTTGCCGGAGCCGTTGGGCCCGATGATGCCCAGGATCTCGCCCTTGCGAACGGACATATCCACGCCACGAAGCGCCAGGACGGCCGCGAAGCTCTTGGAGACACCTTCCGCGACTAACAGCGGCTCGCCGAATTCAGTGGGCCGGGCGATGTTGGCGCGATGTCGCGCCGCCACAGAATGGGTCGCTTCCGCGGCTACCGCCACGGCCTCGGCGCCATCGGTGGAATCGACGACAGCCGTCCCGAATGTCGGCACGCCCACAGCTTCAGGCGCCACGGTCGTCGGTCTCAGCCCTTGTCTTCGCAAGTAGATGTTACGCAGCTGCAGGTACCAGGCCTTGACCGTCCCCACAACACCCATCGGCGCTAGCAGCATGAACGCCATGAGCAAGATGCCGCGGGCAATCAGTTGGTGGTTCGGGTCCTTCAGACCCATGGGCGACAGCCACTCCGGCAGGAAGGTCACCAGCCAGGCGCCGACAGCCGGACCGGCCAGCACCCCCAGTCCGCCCATCACCACCATCAGCAGCACCTGGATGAAGGAGAAGGTGTTAAACAAGCTGGGCTGGATGGCGCGCGTGTGGTAGAGGAACAGCTGCCCGGCAACGCCGACGATCGACGCCGTGAGGGTAAAGATCAGGATCTTGTAGAGGAAGGCGTTGAGCCCAAGCGATTTCGCCAGGTCCTCGTTATCGCGAATGGCTTCCAGACGCCGGCCGAACGCCGACTTCGATATCAGGTAGACGATGCCGATCGTAATAAAGAGGATCGCCAGCGCCAGGTAATACATGTGCTCGGCCGAGTTGAAGTTCCAGGGGCCAACCGGGTCCGGCCGGCCGCTGACCACCAGGCCAAAGGGGCCGCCGGTGAAAGGGTCCGCCTGCGTTCCCAGCGGGTCGTTGTTGCCGACGAGGACGAGGAAGTCCCCTAACGCGATCGTGATGATGATGAAGGCAATACCGTGCGTTCGCAGGGCCATGAAGCCGACGAGCAGCGCCATGATGGCCGGGACAATGATCACCAGCGGCAGGGCCTGCCAGTAGGTAAAGCCCCAATCCCGCGCGACGATGCCGGCCGTGTAGGCGCCGGTGCCCCAGAGCGCGCCGTGCACCACCGAGGGCAGGCCGGCGAAGCGCATCAGCATGCCCAGGCCGTAGGCAACAATGGCATAGATGGCCGCGGAGGTCGCCAGTGAGAGCGCGCGGGAGCTGGCGTCCGGGATTATCGTGATGTGGCTCAGGGACTGCGGCACAAAGAAGATGGGCAGCAGGAAGAGCAGAAACGGGACCAGCGGCTTCTCAAAGAGCTGCAGAGCACGCGGTACGTTTGCGGGACCGCCTCCCATGCGTGCCATCAGAAGCCTCCGCCAACGCCCCGGAACAAGCCTTGGGGCCGCCAGAGCAAGATGATGACCATCAGGACGAAGGCATATCCGTCACGCCAGAGCGGCCCGAACGTGTAGTCCAGCGCGCCCATGTCTATATGAATGCCATAGGCGGTGCCCAGAGTCTCGATCATTCCCAGCAGCAGGCCTGCTACAAGCACGCCTTCCACGCTGCCCAGCCCTCCGACCATCGCCACGGCAATGCCCTTGATGAGGAAGGAGTTACCGAAGTAAGCCGTGAACGGGAAGATGATACCCAGCAGCGACCCACCCATTGCGGCCATGGCCGTGCCGACCATGAACGTCGCGGAGATCGCACGATAGACGTCGACGCCCAGCAGGGATGCCGCGTAGCGGTTCTCCGCCACCGCGCGCATCGAGCGGCCAAGGTCGGTGCGGCCGAGCATCAGGAAGAGCGCCAGCACCAGAGCGAAAGATATCGCCAGGAGCAGCGTTCGCTCCTGGGTGATGCGGATCGGGTCGTCCAGGCCGACGATATCGACGCTCCAAACGCCGCTCACCGGGCTCTTGATCTTGTATTGCTCCGTAGACCAGCCTTCGACGGTAATGGCCTGCAGCGCGATGACCAGACCGAGGGTAACTATCAGGCCGTTGATCGGACGGTCCAGGTTGCGGCGGAAGACGCCGAGGTCCAGGACGCCGGCCATTGCTCCTACCGCCAACGCCGCCAGCGGCATCGCCAGCCAAAAGCTGATCCCCTTATCGACGAAGGTAAAGGTCAGGAAGCCGCCCAGCACCAGGAACTGGCCGTGGGCAAAGTTGACCAGCCGCGTCAGTCCGAAGACCAGCGTAATGCCGAGCGCTATGAGGATGTAGATGCCGCTGATGGAGAGGCCGTTGAAGATATGCTGGAGGAAAGTAGAGGGGTCATCGATGATCGCCTTGACAATCGGCCCGAGGCCAACGGAGTCCACGGCGATCTGCAAGGCATCAATGATGCGTCCCAAAGCGGCGTCCCTCCCCCTACAAAAGGTCTATGCCGGCCTAATTTCCCGCGATATTTTGCCCCCAGGATAAAGGGCTTAGATATGAATGAGCCGCATTCTACAGTGATTGATACAACGGGTCAATAGTTGAATTTGTATTTTTCTTTCCTGGAAAAGCTCGTTGGATCGCGCTTAGCGTCCAGATCAGCCGAATCTGGGCGGGGCTAGTCGAAGTAGGCGTTGAGGCCTTCCAGGATGAGGTTGACGGCGATGGCGAAGAGCACTATGCCCACCAGCCGCGCCAGCAGCCGCATGACCGATTGGCCGAGCCAGCGCAACACCTGCGCCGCTAGCGCGAACATCGCGAACGATACCGCCAGGACCAGGCCCAGCCCGCCCAGAGTCGTACCGCGGCCTAACGTCTCTGAGAAGGAGATCGCCGTCGCCAGGGCGCCCGGGCCTGCCATCAGCGGCGTGGCCAGCGGCACCAACGCGATTTGTATCGGATCGACTTCGTCGGCTCCGGCGGCTTCCATCGGCTGGCCATGTTCGACCAACCGATACGCCGGGAAGAGCAGCAGCAGCCCGGCCGCTACCTTGAAGCTCTCCTCCGATATGCTCAGCAGGTCCAGCACCTGCTGGCCGGCCAGAGCGAAGACCACCAGCAACGCCGCCGCCATTGCAACCGAGATCGCGGCGACGAGCAGGCGGCGCTGGGGTAGCAGCTGCTGCGTCAGCAGGTAGAAGACGATGACGTTGCCGATGGGATCGATGATGGCGAAGAAGGAGACGAAGGAGCGCCCGAGGTCGTCAGCCACGGCGCGATTTTACCCTATCCTGCGGCATCGTCTTCGCCGGCGGCGCGCAAGCGTTCCACCTGCCGCCAGACTTCCCGATGCCCGCGCAGGAAACGCAGCAGCTGGCTGGTGCTGACGCCCAGGGCGCCCGCCGCCATGGCGTAGCTGCCCTCGGCGGCGGCCAGCGCGTCCAGCGCCGTGGCCACTACAACCGCATAGGCCGGGTTGTCGGCTCGTACTGCCAGCGTGCCCTGACGCGACTGCGCCTCGAACTCCGGCGTGATCGGCGGAGAAGCGAGGGCGAAGGGGCCGCGCACCTCCAGAGCGATGCGCTCACGCAGGCGGCGCAGCGCCCGCCGGCGGTTCTCCTGCAGGTAGCGTCCTTCCTCGGCCTGCGCCACCTGCCCTGTCGGCTGGTGGCGCAGGCGCACCGCCGTCTCCACCTTGTTGCGACGCTGCCCGCCTGGGCCGCTGGCCTTGTAGCGCTCCTCGCGGCACTGTGCCAGCAGCTTCGCATCGTCGAGACGCAACCAGGCGAAGGCGCCCGCCTCCCCCATCTTCATGCCGGGGCGGCGTCCGCCAGTGCTGCCCGCGCCAGCTCTCGCAACTCGTCCGGTGTACCCGGTGATTCCTCTTTCTCTGAGCTGACGAAGACGTAGGTCACGCGTTGCACCGGGCGGCCGGTAACGGTCTCCAACCCCAGCACGTAGAGGCCGGCCTGCAGCCGGTACTCCGCTAGCCGCGCCAGCACTTCCGCAGCCTCGATCTGGTCCGTCTTCCAGTCGACGATCTCGATGCCGTCCGCCGACTCGATGACCATGTCGATGAAGCCTTCCACCATCGCCGGCCCGAAGACCGCCGAGTACGGCACCTCCCGCAACGCCCGTCGCGCGCCGCGAGCCCGCACCGCTGCCTGCGAGCCCAGAGCGCGCCGCACTAGCTCCGCCACGTCCGCCGCGCGCTCCGGTATCGCCTCGGCGACAGCCTGGGCGCGAGCGAACGCCTCGATCTCTGTGTCGCCCGGCGAGAGCGAGAGGCTCTGGATGGCGGCGTGCACGGCGCGGCCCAGGTGCGTACCGCCGCGACCACCCGCCCAGGGCTCGCTGGCATCGGCGCGGCCCTCCTTCTGGAAGCGCCCTAGCGCGGTGGCGCTGGTGAAGACGCGCGCACGGGCTGCGCGCAGCAGCGCCTGCCGGCCGCCGGCGAAGCCGTCAGCGCCGATGTCTGGTAGGTCCACCGTCAGACCGTTGAGCGGCGGCGCTGTGGCAAAGGGCGCCGGCCTGGCCAGCTCCAGTTGCGCGCAGAGGCCTTCGACCCCGGCCTCGACCAGTTGGCGCGCGGCCGAGTTGGCATTGGCCCGATGGTATAGCGAGACCACCAGGTGATCGCGGGCGCGCGTGGCCGCCACGTAGAGAAGCCGCATTTGCTCCGCCGCCTCGTGCTCCCGCTCGCGCTGGTCCAGCTCATCGAGCGGCCCCAGCATGAAGCGGCTGTGGCGCTGGCTGCTGCCGATGGAGACCGCCAACCGCTCGCCCGCCGCATCTGCGAGAAGTGGCGGCGTGCGGCGGCTTGACTCCGTGCCGAAGCCAGCCAGCAGGACGATCGGGAACTCCAGCCCCTTGGCGCCATGGATGGTAAAGATGCGCACAGCCTCTTCGTCCTCGTCTAGCCCGCTGCCTTCGTCGCGCAGGACCGTGGCGCCGGCCTGCTGCTCCAGCCAGCGCACGAAGGCTCTCAGGCTCTGCGGCCCGCCCGCCTCGAAGGCGCGCGCCTGCTCCGCCAGGAAGCGCAACCGTCGATACCAGTTGCGGTCGCCACGGTCGAGGATGCCGATCTCCATGAGGCCGCGCTCCGCCAGGAAGCGCTCGATCAGCGCCGCGATCGACCCCTGTTGCCGCGACTCGTGCAAGACGCGCAGGCTGGCCAGCGCCTCCGCCACCAGCCCTTCAACCTGGATGCCGCGCAGGTAGTTGAAGCGCCCGCCGGCGGCCCTGAAGCGCGCCAGGTCCAGGTCAGAGCAGGCGTAGGCCGGGCTGCGCAGCGCACCGACGATCGCCACTTCGTCCGCCGGGTCGTCGATGGCGGCGAGGCAGTTGGTGAGGTCGCGCAGCTCCTGGGTGCGATAGACCAGGCTGCCGCCCTCAACCTGGTAGGCGATGCCCGCGTCCGTCAATGCGCGTTCCAGGGTGTAGAGGCCGGTGCGGCTGGGAATGAGGATCGCGACGTCCTGCAGCCGGGCCGAGCGAACCGTACCCTCGCGCTCGCTCACCTGCCAACCCTCGTCGATGACGCGCCGGCAGAGTGCCGCGACGTCGCTCGCCTCGACGACACGCACCTCGTGCGCCTGCAGCGCCAGGCCACCGCCGGCCCGGCCGACGCCCGGGCCGCGCAGGCGGTGGTTGCGCTCCGGGTGGATCGGCCGGTAGGGAGGCTGCAACGAGCGGTCCTGCCAGGTAGCCAGCAACCGCTCGAACAGCTGGTTGACCCAGCGCAGGAGCGGCTCCTGCGACCGCCGGTTCAGCGCCAGCTGCGGGAACTCGCCGCCGGCGTCCTCCAGCCAGCTGCGGGTCTGCTCGTAGATCGCCATGTCGGCGCGGCGGAAGCGGTAGATCGACTGCTTGGGATCGCCGACGATGAACAGCCGTCCCCCGTCCAGCCTGCCGCTGTCCGCGTCCTGCACGAACCCCCGGGCAATCTCCATCTGCGCAGGGTCGGTGTCCTGGAACTCGTCCAGGAGCAGCGTATCGTAGCGCTCACGCAGGGCATGGCGCGCGCCGAGGTGGTCTCGTAGCAGGTCGCGCAAACTCAGGATAAGGTCAGCAAAGGTGAGAGCGCCCTCGCGTCCCCGCGCCGCCACTTCCGCCCGCACGAAGCGGCAGAGCAGCGGCAGCAAGTTTGCCAGCGCCTGCGTCCGGGCTGTTGTCAGCGTCGCCTTCAGCTCGGTGTTGGCCCGCTGGGCGGCGTCTCGTGCCTCGTTGATGGCCCGTCCGCCGCCCCAGTTGCCGGCGTTGCTGACCCCGAAGCGAAGCTCAAGGGTGAAGGCGGCCGCCGCCAGCAGCGACTCCCCGTCGGCCGGCGGCGCGGCCGCCAGGCTATCGATCAGCGAGATCACACGCAGGATTCGCATCTTCAGCGGGTCGTCGTCTGCGATGCCGTCCAACGGCAGGCCGGCCAAGCCGGCGCGCAAGCTCGTCAAGTCCGGCCAGGCCGCGGCGGCTTGCGGCGGCGAGGCCTCGGCTAACGGCAGCAACTCCGGCTGCTCCCAGAGCGCTCGCGCCAGCGTTTCCAGGTCGCCAGTGGTCAGGCCCAGCCCCAACGCACGATCGATCGCTGCGACGGCCGCCGGCTCCTCGGCTAGCTCCTCCAGGTAATTGCGCCAACGCTCCGCGAAGCGCCGCTCCGCCTGGACTTCGTCGAGCACCGTGAAATCGGGATCGAGGCCGGCCTCGGCGGCGAAGGAGCGCAGCGCCGCCTGGCAGAAGGCGTGGATGGTGCTGATCTGGGCCCGGTCCAGCGCTGCCAGGGCCACTTCGATTGTTGGCCGGCCGCCGTCAGCCTCTCGCAGGGCGGCTTCCAGCCCGCCGCGCACCCGCTCGCGCATCTCGGCTGCCGCCTTCTCCGTAAAAGTGATGGCGACGATGCGCTCGACCGGCGTGCCATTGAGCACCAGCGCCACGTAGCGGTCGACGAGCGCGCGGGTCTTGCCGGTGCCGGCGCCGGCCTCTACCAGCATGTTGGCGTCCAGCGCAATGCGGATGCGCTCCCGCGTCCGGCGATCAGCCTCCAGGTGCTCGGCCAGACCCTCGATCACGTCTCGTCTCCACTTGCCACGCGATGCCACGGCAGCATCGCCGGATCCGCCTGCTTCGCTGCGAACTGCTCGTCGCGGCGGCGCGAGCAGATGCGGTCGAAGTCGCAGAAGGTACAGTTCTCGAAGCTGCCCGTCCGGTCTTCGCCGGGCACGGCCGGGAAGGCGCCGGAGCGGATGCCCGCCAGGATGCGGCGCAGCAGCTCCTGAAAGCGCTGTTGCTTTTCTGGCGTCGGCTCGTAGGTGCGCATCTCGAAGCCGCCCTTGCGGGTCATGAACCAGTAGAGCGCCACAGCCTCCTCGGCGTCGCTGACAGCGCCCAGGTAGACGGGCAGTTGCAGCTTGCTGCCGCCGGCAAAGGGGTCGGCGGCGGCGTCCCTCGGGTAGCCGTAGGTGCTGCCGGTCTTGTAATCGATGACCCAGGCGCGGCGGCCGTCCGGCGTGCGATCGATGCGATCGACGATCCCGCGCAGCGTGATGCCGGCTACGCTGACCTCCGGGATGTGGGTCTCGAAGGCGCGCGGTATGGCGCCGGTCTCTTGCCGGAAACGCGTATCGGCCTCCAGGAACTCCGCCAGGTCTGCCCGCAGCGTGCGCAACTCGTGCTCCGCGAAGACGTCCAGGCCAGTGAGCCCGCGCTCCCGGTCCGCCTGCAGCTCGCGGTCCAACAGCGACCATAGCTCATTGCGATCGGCCGCCGTCCAGGCCTCGCGCGCAGCGGGCCGCCCGCGCGACTGCTGCTCGCGGAAGAAGCGATCGAGGATGCGGTGCACCAGGTTGCCGCGCAGCAGCGGCTCCATGGTCTCGCGCTCCTCCGGCTCCTCGATGACATTGATGCGTAACAGGGAGCCGTTGAGGTAGCGGAAGCCGCAGGTCGCGTAGTTCTGCAGAGACGTGGGCGAGACGGTAGTGTGCAGCTCCAGCCAGTCGCGCTCCTCCATTTGCGATAGATTGCCGTCCCACTCCGTGAAGGCGCTGCCTCGACGCGACCGCAGCAGCTCCAGCGCCCGTAGTTGCCGGCTGGAGAGCGAGGCGATGTCCCCGTCGCGGCGTGCGATCGCGGCCTGGCGCAGCCGCAACTCGGCGGCGTCCAGCAGTGGCCCGCACAATGCGAGCGCCAGCGGTGAGGTGCCGCGTCGCAGTCCCTCACCCTGCGCCGCTGACCGCAGGTCGCTGGCGGTCTGCAGCCGCGAATCGACGGCAGTGGCGGCCTCCACCATCAGCGGCGACGGGTAGTACTCGCGGGTGCTGGCGGGCTCGTAGAGCGGCGCTAGCCAGACCAGCCGCTCGCCGGCGGCCGCGACGGCCTGCCGGGCCGCCTCCCGGTTGCGCTGCAATCTGGCGGGTCCTTCCTCCAGGTGCGGAAAGTGCTGTCGCAGGCGCGCCCACTCGCTATCTTCGAGCAGCGCCTCTCCCTCCGCCGACGAAGGAAACGCGCCCTCGAAGGCGCCGCAGAGCAGCACCTGGCGAAAGCGCAGGCCGGCCGCTGAGCGGTAGTCGGCCACCAACACGCCGTCGCCAAGGCCGCGCTCCCGCAGGTAGCGTGCCTCCAGGTTGGCCCGCAACGCCCGCCCGAGGCTCTCCAGGCTGAACGAACCGCCGACCGCATCCACCGTGCCCAGCTGGTCGATCTCTTCCAGTACCTCATCGAGGCCGTCGGCCTCGGGGTCGAAGTAGTCGCTGACCAGCCGCCGGAACTCCGGCACAAACGACCGCGCGGGGCGGGGCTGGCGCAGCGTCTGCAGGCCATCTGCCAGGTGCTGGAAGAGCGCCAGCAGTTGCTCCGCCTGCGCGATATCCCGCTCGAATGAGCCGACGTTGGCGTCGGCGTCCTGGTGGCGGCGGTACTCGATGCTGGCCTGGCGGTCCAGGATGAGCGCGTGCAAGCCGCTGGCCCAGCGCTCGCGGCCATGCGTGATTCCGGCCTCGCGCGAGAGCCGGTCCCATTCCGTCACCGAAGACCGTACCTCCCCCGCTTCCAGCGGCAGGTAGCCCTTCAGCGGCGCGATCGAAAGGAAATCGGCGAAGGCGGTGCGCGAGTAATCGAGCTCCGGCAGCGAGACCAAGGCCAGCACGCCCCGGCCGGCCGGGGTCTCGCTGGCCGGCGTGCCGGGCATCAGCACGCAGGGCATGGCGGCCGTGGCAAACGCCTCGCGCAGCAGCTGGGGGTAGCGGCGATCGGCGCCGTGGAAGATGGCGACCTCGTGCAGCGGCACGCCGGCCTCCAGCGCCGCGATGACCTCGCGCACGGTCTCGCGGGCCTCGCTGGCCGGGTCGGGCGCCAGCACGAAGGCGGGCTGAGCCCGGCCCGGCTCCAGGGCCAGCGGCCGATAGTCGGTCGTCTGGTCCAGCGCCGCCAGGAACGCCGCCTCGCCAGCCGTCGGCGATGTCAGCCCGACAGCATAGACCTCGCCCAGGTCGTCTAGCACGGCCGGCCGGCCCGCTCCGAGCAGCCGAGCGGCCGCCTCCAGTATGTCCTCCGGATCATAGAAGTCGGAGGTCTCCTGGCGGAAGCGCCCGTAGAGTCGCAGCACCTCCGGCAGGTGACGCCCGCGCCGCGCTTCCGCCGGCACGTCGTCCGGGCTGCGGATGCCGCCCTGGCGCAGCCTGCGGAAGACGCGTCGCAGCAGGCGCACATAGCCCGGCAGGTCGCGGATGCCCTCCAGGCCGCTGGTGGACTCCAGCGCGACGCGCTCCGTCAGCAGATCGCCGATGGGCCGTGCCAGCGGGCGCAGCCCACGCGCCGCCAGGTCTCCGGCTGCGATCAGCTCTGCCAGGCGGGCCAGCGGCTCGAAGCGAACGCCGGCGAACGACGTCAGCTCTGCCAGGCGGCGTCGCAGCTGCAGCGCTGCCAGGTGCGAGGGCGCGATGACGGTGACGGGTCTGAGAGGATCGCTAGCGCGGGCTTCGGCGATGAGGCGCAGACCAGCTTCGATTTCCGGCACTATCCAGCCTCCGCGGCGAGTGTCCCATCGCCCGCGAAAGGCGTCAAGCGCCGGAAGAAACGAGCGCCAGCTGCTCCTGCAGGGCGGCCGGGCCGGTCACCGGCTCCTGGCAGACGTAGTCCTGGCAGACGTACACCGTGGCCAGGCCATCCCGTCGCGAGCGCTGCGCCAGCAGCGGCAGCGACTCGTCCTCAGAGGCGTCTTCCTCGCTGCCGACGACCACCCGGTTCGGTCGCAGCGACTCGTAGAGCGGCGCCAGCAGCTCGCTGGCATCTTCTGGCGAGCCGATGACCGCGATCTCCAGCGGCGTCGAGAGGTAGAAGTCGAGCGCCTGCAGCCATTGCCCGGCCGAGCCCGGCTGCTTCGACATCAGCACCTGCACCGAGCCTAGCGCCTCCGTGGCGATGCGCTGGTAGTCGGGATTGCCGGTGATTACGGCCAGCCGCAGCAGTGTGTCCACCGCGACCGAGGCGCCGCAAGGGGTGGCGTGGTCCATGAAATCGCGCGGCCTCAGAATCAGCTGCTCGTGGTCGCGGCCAGTGTCGTAGAAAGCTCCCTCGGCCGGCTCCCAGAACAGCTCGACCATCGCGTCGGCCAGCGAGATCGCGGCGTCTAGCCAGCGCCGTCCGAAGGTGGCCTCGTGCAGGCGCAGCAGGCCGTCGATGAGGAAGCTGTAGTCCTCCAGGTAGCCGAGCAGCTTGGCCTGGCCGTCCTTATAGGTACGCAGCAGCCGGCCGTCCTCTCGCCGTAGTTTATCCAGCAGGAAGGCTCCGGCTTTCTCAGCGGCCTCGCGATAGTCCGGGCGACGCAAGACCGCCGCTGCCTCGGCCAGCGCCGAGAGCATGAGGCCGTTCCAGCCGGTCAGCACCTTGTCGTCGCGGGCCGGCGGTATTCGCTGCTGCCGCAGCACAAAGAGCTTGTGGCGCCCGCGTTCGATAGCGTCTCGCACCTGCTCTTCCGGCTTGCCCAGATCCTCGGCCAGCTTCTCCAGCGGCTGCGGCACGTGCAGGATATTGTGGCCCTCCCAGTTACCGTGCTCTGTAACGTCGTAGTAGCGGCAGAACAGCTCGCCGTTCTCCGGGCCCAACGCCTCGATAACCTCGCGCTTGCTCCAGACGAAGAACTTCCCTTCCTCGCCCTCGCTGTCGGCGTCCTGCGTCGAGTAAAAGCCGCCCCCTGGAGAGGTCATCTCGCGCAGCACGTAGTCCAGCGTCTCCTCAACGATGCGCCGGTAGAGCGGCTCGTGCGTGACCTGGTAGGCGTGCAGGTAGGCGCGGGCCAGCAGTGCGTTGTCGTAGAGCATCTTCTCGAAGTGCGGCACCAGCCAGCGGGCGTCCGTGGAGTAGCGATGGAAACCGCCGCTTAACTGGTCATACATGCCGCCGAGAGCCATCTTCTGCAGCGTTAGCTCCACCATCTGCAGCGTCTGCTCATGGCCGGTGCGCAGGTGGTAGCGCAGGAGGAACTCCAGGATCATCGGCTGCGGGAACTTAGGCGCCGGCCCGAAGCCGCCCTCCGACCAGTCGAAGTTGAGGACGAGCGCGCGCTGCGCTTCGTGCAGGATGTCGACGGTCAGCGGGTCGTCCGATTTCGACAGATTTGTTAGCTGCGAGAGATGTTCCCGGATCTCGTGGCCGCTCTTCGCGATCTCCTCCTTGCGGCTGGCATAGGCCTCCGCGACGCTCTCCAGCACCCGCGAGAAGGCCGGTATGCCGGGGCGGTCGACCGGCGGGAAGTAGGTGCCGCCGTAGAACGGTTCGCCGTCCGGCGTCAGGAAGACCGTCATCGGCCAGCCGCCGCGGCCCGTCAGCGATTGCACCGCCAGCATGTAGACGTTATCGACGTCCGGCCGCTCCTCGCGATCGACCTTGATGTTGACGAAACGCTCGTTCATCAGCCGGGCCGTCTCGGGATTCTCGAAGCTCTCGCGCTCCATTACGTGGCACCAGTGGCAGGCGGAATAGCCGACGCTGAGGAGCACGGGCTTGTCTTCGGCTTTGGCCTTGGCGAAAGCTTCCTTGCCCCAGGGGTACCAGTCGACGGGGTTGTGCGCGTGCTGGAGCAGGTAGGGGCTAGTCTCGTTGATCAGGCGGTTGGGCAACGCTGCCTCCCATCGCTATGCGAGTGTTACCTTCACTTTACACCGTGGCCCGGCCGCCGAGCCCATGACCAACGCAGCACTCAGCTGCCCCTGCCCCTTGGCGCTCTGGCGGGCCGCCGCTCCGACGATATATACTGGCGTCAGTTAAACAGCGTCCTTGGCTGACAGCGGGGTGGTCAGGCGGAAGACCTGGCCTGAGATCAGACCCGTTGAACCTGATCCGGGTAATGCCGGCGGAGGGATTTGCAGATCAAGGTTGGGGGATTCTCCCCTTCCCTCCTTCCGTTATTGGCTCCTCGCTTCGGCTGCGGCGCATTGCGAAAGAGGTGCCGTGATGAAGCGATTACTCTTGCCGGCCCTGGCGCTACTTCTGTTGCCCCTCGCTTTCGCCTGCAGCAGCGGAGAAAGCAGCAACCGCATTCGCGTCCAGTTAGACTGGACGCCCAACACCAACCATTTTGGCATCTACGTCGCGCTGGCCCAGGGCTGGTACAAGGATGCCGGCCTGGACGTGCAGGTTCTGCCGTATATCGACGTCAATCCTGACCTCATCGTCGCCAACGGCAAGGCAGACGTCGGCATCAGCTTCCCGGCCAACGTCATCTTCTCGCGCGCCTCCGGCCTGGACGTCGTCAGCGTTGCCGGCGTTCTGCAGCGCAGCGTTACGGAGCTGGCGGTGCTCGACTCCAGCAGCATCCAGCGCCCGCGCGACCTGGATGGCAAAACCTACGCCGGCTTCGGCCTGCCGTTCGAGCAGCCGATGATCAAGAGCGTGATCACGGCCGACGGAGGCAAGGGCGACTTCAAGTCCGTCACGCTTTCGACCGCGGCCTATGAGGCGCTTTACAACGGCCGCGCCGACTTCACTGAAATCTACACCACCTGGGAGGGCATCGAAGCGCAGCTGCGCGGGGTCAAGCTGCGCACCTTCCGCTACGACCAGTACGGCGTGCCCGACTTCCCGGGTGTACTGCTCATCGCCTCGCGGAGCCGGCTGGACAAGGACGAAGCCAAGCTGCGGCGCTTCCTGGAGGTGACGCGGCGCGGCTACGAGTTCGCCGCGCAGCAGCCGCAGGCAGCCGCCCAGCTGATGCTGGACTATCTGCCCCACGAAACGTTTCCGGAACCGGAACAGGTGCGCCGCTCCGCGGACCTGATCGCCCAGAGCTTCCTGGCGCCAGACGGCCACTGGGGCACGCAGGACCCGGCCAAGTGGAACGCCTACACCAACTGGCTGCAGGGCGCCGGTGTCGTCACTGACGCTCGCGGCAACGTGGTGCGGGACATCCGAGCCGAAGACCTCTACACCAACCGCCTACTTCAAAGTACCGGGCAGAGTCCCTGATGTGAGCAGCGAGGCGATCCAGCTCCTGCGTGTTCGCGGCGTCAGCAAGACGTTCGGTGGCGGACGGCCGGTCGAAGCGCTGCGGGGCGTCGATCTCGAGGTCCGAGACAGCGAATTCGTCTCGATCGTCGGGCCCAGCGGCTGCGGCAAGAGCACCCTCTTCAACCTCATCGTCGGCGTGGAGACGTTGAGCGCCGGCGAGATCGTGCTCGTCGGCGAGTCGCGTCCGGCGCGGCGGCGCCTGCTGGCGGCCTACCTCTTCCAGAAGGACCTGCTGCTGCCCTGGCGCAACGTTCTGGATAACGCCGCGCTTGGCCTGGAGGTGGCGCGCGTCTGTCCACGTGCCGAGGCGCGCAAGCGGGCGGCTGCAGTGCTGCCGCGCTTCGGCCTGGCTGGCTTCGAGGGGCATCACCCGGCGCAGCTCTCCGGCGGCATGCGCCAGCGGGTGGCGCTGCTGCGGACGCTGCTCCTGCAGCGGCCGCTCCTGCTCCTGGACGAGCCGTTCGCCTCGCTGGACGCGCTGACCCGGCTCGACCTGCAATCGTGGTTGCAGGACACCTGGCGCACCGGCAGCCGCGGCGCACTCCTGGTCACCCACGACGTCCGGGAGGCGCTGCGTCTCTCCAACCGTGTCTACGTCATGAGCCCGCGGCCCGGCAGCATCGTCGCGGAGGTCACGGTGCGCGCGCCGGGCGTCGCTCAGCTCGAGGCAGCCCAAATCGCGGAGTTGGAGCGGCAGGTGCTGCAGGCTCTGCGGCTGCCGCAGGAGGCGTGATCGCCTTGCGGACGGGTGTGCGCTACCTGGCCCTGGCGCTGCCGCCACTGGCTTTGCTGACGGCAGCGATCGCGGGCTGGGAGCTCTACGTCCAGCTCTCCGGCATCAACCCAACAACGCTGCCGGCGCCTTCGCGCATCTTCGACTCCGCCGTCACCGCCCGCGCTGACCTCTGGGACAACGGCCTCACCACCCTGCGCGAGGCCGTTATTGGCCTGGGCGTCAGCGTCGCCCTCGGTGTGCTCTTCGCGCTGGCGATCGACCAGTCGGGCACGGTACGGCGGGCACTCTACCCGCTGCTGGTCACCTCGCAGACGATCCCCATCGTGGCGATCGCGCCGTTGCTTGTCCTCTGGTTCGGCTTCGACCTCACCCCCAAGATCATCGTCGTCGCGCTCTACACCTTCTTTCCCATCACTGTCGCCTTCGCGTCCGGTCTGGCCGCCACCGACCGCGAGGCGATGGTCTTGCTGCACACTCTGGGCGCCTCGCGGCTGCAGGCGTTGCGCATCCTGCGCATCCCTTTCGCGCTACCCTATCTCTTCACCGGCCTGCGCATCGGGGTCACCTACGCGGTTGTCGGCGCCGTCTTCGGCGAATGGTCCGGCGCGCGCGAGGGCCTGGGCATCTACATGCTGCTGACGAAGAACTCCTTCCGCACCGACCTCGTCTTCGCGGCGATCTTCGTGACGGCCGGGCTCTCGCTGCTCCTGTTCCTGGCGGTTGGCCTGCTCGAGCGTCTGTTGGTGCGCTGGCGATAGCATCTGTTGCGGCGCTGACCCACAATCTAGCCGAGGCCTCCATCCCGACGTCCCGTAGCCGCCTGCTAGCTGCCTTGCGGCTCTGTTTGCCGTCGCCATCTTAGGTGTCCAACGGTATAATGGCCGCATGGACAACCGTCAGATTCACTTCTGGGCGAATCCGGATCTTCATCAGCACCTGCAGGAAGACCTGGAGCGGCGCCATCAGCGGAAGATGCCGGAGGACGACGCGATCCGCTTCTTCGTTTGGCTGTTCTGGCTGCCGGTGCGTCTCATTACCTGGCCGTTCCGCCGCGGCCGCCACGAATAGCAACTAGAACGCCGCTCTCCTACAATCTAGCCGAGGCCTATCGTGAGCACGCCGACCGTTCCCGTCAGCTTCCAGGACCCCGTCAACGCGGCCATCCTTGCCGTTTCCGAGGACCGCCTGCAGGGGTTCCAGCGCGACCCCCTGGGCGAGATCGCGCGTCAGTCCGCCGTCGATCTCGATACCGTCATCGAGCGCATCCGTGCGATGCTGTCCGCCGGCACGATCCGTCGCGTGCGCCAGACGCTACTCTCGACCAACCTGGCGGAGGGCGCCCTGGTCGCCTGGCAGCTGCCGAACGAGCGCCTCAACCAGGCCTTCGATTTCATGTTCCAGCAAGACCCGTTCTCCGGCCATGTCGTCATCCGCACCACGGACAGCGAGTCCGCCGGGTCGAACTACCGGCTCTGGACCACGCTCAAGGTGCCGGAGGGCTTCTCGCTGGAGAAGCACTGCCGCTACCTGGCGACGCAGACCGGCTCCCAGGCGTTCCGGCCGATGCCGGCCAGGCGGTTCTTTGTGCTGGGCGTTGGTCACGTGCGCCGGCGAGACCTGGCGCCGGGGAGCAAGGCGGACCAGCCCGCCCAAGCGATCGAGATCCAGAGCACGCAGCTCAACGAGCTGGAGTGGCGCGTACTGACGGCGCTCAAGCGTGAGTTCGCGCCAGAGGAGATATGTCAGGACATCTGGCAGGCGCGAGCCGGCGAAGCCGCCGTTTCTCTCGAAGACTTCCTGGAGGTCGCGCAGTCCTTGCAGGAGCGCGGGCTGATGGGCCGCTTCTCAACCTTCCTGGAGCACGTCAAGCCGGTGGCCGGCGGAGAGCGGGTGACCCGCTACAACGCCCTCTTCCACTGGGCCGTGCCGGCCGGCCGCGAGTTGGAGGCCGGTTGCGAGATTGGCCGCCACCACATCCTGACCCACGCCTACTGGCGGGAGGCTGGCCCCGAGTTTCGCGACGTCAACATCATGGCCGTTGCGCATGGGGTCGATAAGGAGCTGCTGCTGCGGCACAAGACAGCCATCGACGAGCACCTCGCCGCTTTGGGAATGCCGGTCAGCTATACGAACGTCTTCTGGGGCGGCCGCAGCGAGATCAAGCCCTCGGAGATCTCGCCGATTGCCTACGCCGAATGGTGCCGCAGCGTCGGGA